>JAOPYU010000265.1 GCA_025964455.1 Thermoleophilia bacterium
CGAAGTGCTGCTGCGACTCGATGAGTCCGGCGTCGCTCGGGGCCTCGCCATCCGTGAATACGCGTTCGCGCTGGCGCGCCCGGAACTCGGGGTGCGCCTCGGCGGGCACGTCCACGCCGGCGCGGCGCTGCGCCTCGCGCGGCGTGACGGCCTCGTCGCGCACGGCGGGAATGCCGAGCAACACGGGTGCCACGATCGGCACGGTCGACGGAGACAGGAACCGCAGCAGGGCGACCGCGTGTCGTGGGTGCCGGTACAGGTGACCGTTCGCCCAGCGCAGTGGCCAGCGCACGAGTGCATCGGTCAGGCGCGACTGGCGCAGGCCGAAGAGCTGGCGGATGTGGCGCGGGTACGTGGAGACGGTCCCGCGGCCGATCAGACGCGCCACGGGGATCACGAGCAGTCGGCGCAGCCGGGACATGTTGGGCGGGTAGGACGTCTCGGTCTGCAGGATGTAGGCGGTCATCGACTGCGCCGCCTCCGACGCCGCCATCCGCGGGCGCCACGACTCGAAGTAGGCGCGCACCGCCTCGCGGCTCGACGGCACGGTCTCCGGGTCGATGGTCTGCAGCTGCGCGGCGATCGCACACTCGGTCCAATACGCCGCCTCGTCCTCGGGCGAGAGCTTCCCCGGCCCGAACCGCTCGTAGCAGTACAGGATCGAGTGCCACGCGGTCATGTGGATCCACAGCTGCGAATCCGGGCGATTGGCGTCGTACTCCCCGCCGGTCACCGGGTCGATCCCGATCGCCTTGGAGTGGATCCTGACCAGCACGTCCGCCGCGCGCACGGCGGGCTCGCTCGCACCGAACGCCACCATGGAGAAGTACCGCAGCGTCCGGTCATACCGCGTGTGGGTTCGCGAGCGGACCCCGCCCGAGCGGTCGACCGCGGCGATCAGGTTGGGATCGAGCTGCTCGATAGTGACGGCGCGCTGGAACCCCGTCGAGAGCGAGGAGGGGTACGACCACACGCGCCATGTCACCGATCCGGGGCCGAAGAACCCGTTGTCGGCGTGCGGCGCGTGCTGCTGCGCCTCCTGCGATCGCGTGGCACCCATCGAGCGTCCCTTCCCGCGCTGGACCATCCCAGCGTCGGTGCAGATCCTACGGTCATCGACGGTCACCTCCGCAACGCGCGCGCAGGGGGGCCGATAGACTTCTCCCATGGCTTCCAAGCGTCAAGTCCAGGTAGGTCGGGTCACGGTCGGCGGAGGCGCTCCGGTGGCGGTCCAGTCGATGACCACCACCCAGACCAACGACCCCAAGGCGACGCTCGCCCAGATCCAGGAGCTGTTCGAGGCCGGATGCGAGATCGTGCGCGTGGCGGTGCCCGGGCTCCCCGACGCCCACGCCCTGCCGGAGATCGTGAAGTTCTCGCCGCTGCCGGTTGTCGCCGACATCCACTTCAACGCGTCCCTCGCGCTCAAGGCGATCGAGGCCAACGTCGCGTGCGTGCGCATCAACCCCGGCAACATCGGCGGCGACGACAAGGTCATCCAGGTCGTGGAGGCCGCCCGGGCCAAGAACATCCCCATTCGCATCGGCATGAACATGGGGTCGCTTCCGCAGCACCTGCGCTCGATGGCCGTGCCCTCGCCGGCCGAGGCGCTCGTGGAGGGCGCGCTGGAGGAGGTTCGCCTGCTCGAGCGGATGGGCTACCAGAACTACAAGATCTCGGTGAAGGCCTCCGACCCGGTCGTGATGGTCAACGCCTACCGCCAGCTGAGCGAGAAGGTCGACTGCCCGCTGCACCTGGGCGTGACCGAGGCCGGCACGCCGTTCGCCGGCACGATCAAGAGCTCGGTCGGGCTCGGCGCGCTCCTGCTCGACGGCATCGGCGACACCATCCGCGTGTCGCTCTCGGCTCCGCCGGTGGAGGAGGTCAAGGTCGCGTGGGAGGTGCTCAAGGCGACCGGCCTGCGCAAGAAGGGGTTCAACATGATCGCCTGCCCCTCGTGTGGGCGCGCGGACGTGGAGATCGTGGAGCTCGCCGGCCAGGTCGAGGAGCGGCTCCATCGCGACTACGCGAACGAGATCATGGAGATCGCCGTGATGGGCTGTGCGGTGAACGGCCCGGGCGAGGCCGGCAACGCGGATTTCGGGATCGCGGGCGGGCGCCACGTCGGCTTCCTGTACGCGCACGGCGAGGTGCTCAAGAAGGTGCCGCAGGCCGAGCTCGTCGATGAGCTGTTCGTCCAGATCGACCGATGGATCGCCGCCGGCAAGCCCGACCACCGCCAGCGCGATGCGTTCGGCAAGCACGACGGCGCCGACGACGCGGCCGAGGGCCCGCGGGTCACACTCGTCGGAGCGCCCGAATGACGCGCGTCGAGACGATGCGCGCCGGGTTGATGCCGCACGCGGTGTGGACGCTCCTCGGGGCCGCCTCGGTGGCATGCATGTGGTACGCGTGGTCACTGCCCGGCGGGATCGGCATGTTCGTGTGCATCGGCCTCGCCTTCGTGCTGTGGCGCGTGCTCGGCTCGCGCGGCTCGTGGATGGCGCTCATCGTGATCGGCCTCGGCATGGGTGGCGTGCTCGGCTGGCAGGCCGCGACCGGCTCGCGGTGCCCGGCCGAGGGGACCAAGGTGTTCCTCAAGGAGGGCAAGCCGCCCGTCGGCTGCGACGAGGTGCGCGCCAGCGCCGCGGTCATGGGCGTCTTCTTCGCCATGATCGCGCTCATCGGCATCGCCGCCCCGTTCTACGCCAGCCGCCTCGATGAGGAAGATGACGACGTCGCCATCGACGCTGCCACCCCCATCGGCTGACTCGCTCGTCCCACCTGATTTCGGTGACGTTGACCGGCCCTGATGCGGCGAACGTCACCAGATCGATCGTGCGGGCGACGCCCGTGGCCATCCCGGGCCAATCTCGACATCGGTCCCTCCCGCCGCGCGCCGCGCCCGCGTAACGTTCGGCGCATGAACCTTTCCTCGATCCCTGCCGCCGCCGCCATGCCGTCGATCCACGCCCCGGCCGCCACACCGTTCGCGGCGAGCGCGGAGCTCGCCCCGCCGGACGTCGCGGGCATCATGTCGGCCGTCAACAACGCGATGTACAACTACCCGCAGGCCGACCGCTCCTTCGTGATCCAGGCATCGCTGCGCGGCAACCGCACCGGCTCCGACGTCGCGAGCATCGTCAGCTCGGTCAACAACGCGATGTACAACTTCGCGCAGTCCGACCGCGTCCGCGTGATCGGTGCCGGCGTCTCCGGCCCCTACTCGGGCGCCGAGATCGCCTCGACGATCTCCTCGGTCAACAACTCGATGTACAACTATCCGCAGGCCGACCGCACGAACACGATCGTCGCCGCGATCGCCCCGCGCGACCACTGCTGATCCAGCGATGGCGCGGATCCTGCACATCGGCAACTCCGGCGCGGACGTCGCCCGGCTGACGACGCGCCTCGCATCCCTCGGCTACGCCGTGCCGCGATCGAGCACCTTCACCGATGCGACCCACCACGCGGTCATGGCCTTCCAGAAGGTCAACGGCCTCGAGCGCGATGGCGTCGCCGGCGCCCGCACCATGGCGCAGCTCGTGCAGCCGCTCGGCGTTCGGATCGGGCGGGGGGCGCCGGACCGCGTCGTCATCGATCGCTCCGACCAGGTGCTCATGCTCGTCCGGGGCGGGCGCGTGCGTGCGATCTACAATGCCTCGACCGGCAACCCGTCGCTGCCCGACGGCCGCGGCGAGGTCACCCCGCTCGGCACCTTCCGGGTCGGGCGCAAGGTCCGCGGCCCGCACCGAGCCGAACTCGGGACCCTCTACTGGCCGAGCTTCTTCCACGGCGGGATCGCCGTGCACGGCGCGCCCTCGGTGCCGGCGACGCCGCAGAGCCACGGCTGCGTGCGAGTACCACTCACCAGCGCACGCACGATCTACGATGCGATGCGCGCCGGCACGGTCGTCCAGGTCCGCGCCTGATCAATTCGGGTGGAACGGCGAGGCCCGCCACGCTATGCTCCGTGGAACTGCGGGACGTGGCGCAGTCTGGTAGCGCACCCGGCTGGGGGCCGGGCGGTCGCTGGTTCGAATCCAGTCGTCCCGATGCATCGACGAGGGGTGGTCACGGAGCAATCCGGGCCGCCCCTCGCGCGTGTTGCCAAGTAGTTGCGCGCGCACGGTCCGGCGCGCCGAGTACGATTGCGCCCGGTGGAATCCCCCCGCTCCACGTTCATTCGGAACCTCCCGAACGTCCTCACGTCGCTCCGCCTGGCTGCGGTGCCGATCTTCATCGTCCTGATGGTGGTGGAGGAGGGTCCGTCGGTCGTTGCCGGAGCCCTGTTCTTCGGCGCGGCGTTCACCGATTTCTTCGACGGTTTCCTCGCTCGGCGCTTCCACGTGATGAGCCAGTTCGGCAAGGTCGTCGATCCGCTCGCCGACCGCTTGCTCGTGAACAGCGCCGTGCTCCTGCTGTGCTTCTACGACAGCCGCTGGTCCGGCGGCGGCGGGCGCCTCATGGGCCCGGAGTTCCTGATCGTGTTCGCGCGCGACCTGCCGGCCATCTACGGCTACAGCAAGGTACGCGAGTTCACGATGGTCGACGTGACGCAGCTCGGGAAATGGGGCATGGCCCTCATGATGGCGGGCATCACTTGGCTGCTGCTGCTGCCGGATGCGACCTGGCCGGTGTGGCCGTTCGAGGCGGGGCTGATCGTGAGCGTGGTGGTGTTCGTGCAGTACTTCCGCCGGTATGGCTGGATGCTGCGACGCTCGACCGCGCGCAACCCTGAAGCCGTGGTCGAGCGTGCACCGGACGCTCGTGTAGACTGAACGATTGCCGGAGCGATTGGGGGGCCGACCCCGTCGCCGGACACGGAGGAGAACCACTGTGGAAGCGCTGCCTGACCTTGGCTCGCTCGACGACACCCAGCTCAAGGAGCTGATCGATCGTTTCGTGAAGGAGGAGAACGAGGTCTCCTACCGCCGCCGCATCCTCCATGGCTACATCGACATCCTCAAGTCGGAGCTGCTGGCCCGCAAGAAGGAGGCCTACACCGGCGAGGGTGGAGCGCTCGACAACATCGACATCGAGCAGCTGAGCCGCATCCTGTCCGGCAAGGGCCTGCCTGAAGATGGCGGCAAGGGCTGACGACGAGGCGACCCGCGCGCTCGTCGCGCCGGGACGGTGACCCATGACCTGTACCGCCTGCGGACACGAGAACGACGCCGACGCGAACTACTGCGCGAAATGCGGCTCCTACCTGGTCGGTGACCAGTCGACGGAGACGCTGCCCGTGTCGCTTCCGGGCGTCGGTCGGGACCCCGAATCCAACGTCCCCGTGGAGCCATCGGGTGGGCAGGGTGCGGCCCTCGTCATCCGCTCCGGTGGGGGTCGCTCGGGTGAACGCTTCAGGATCCTCGACAAGACCACGATCGGGCGCTCGCCGACCTCCGACATCTTCCTTGACGACGTCACCGTCTCACGGGAACATGCGGTGGTGTACAACGACGGGAGCACGATCAGGATCGAGGACCGCGCGAGCCTGAACGGGACGTTCGTGAATCACGAACGGGTCGAGAAGCAGGAGCTCGACGCCGGTGACGAGATCCAGATCGGCAAGTACAAGCTGACGTACGTGGCCAACTAGGCCCGCGTCGTCGCACCAGATTTTTTGTTTTGAGCGAAGCACGACGGCCCACGGATGGGCCACCCGCTGCACACGGCGGGGCGTGACCAGGAAAGGTCCCCCACGACGCATGACCACGACCGACGAGCAACGATTTCGGATCGGACAGGTCTGTGACCAGCTTCGGGGCGAGTTCCCGGACATCTCCATCTCGAAGCTGCGCTTCCTGGAGGACAAGGGCATTGTCGAGCCGACCCGCACGCCGGGCGGCTACCGGATGTACTCGGGCCCGGACATCGAGGCCCTGCGCGTGGCGCTGCACATGCAGCGCGACCAGTTCATGCCGCTGCGCGTGATCCGCGAGGAGCTGCAGCGACGGCTCGACGGCGGAGCGCCGACGGCGGCCGCGGGCCAGGCTGGCGGAGATGCTGCAGCCCAGCTGCCTGCGGGTGGCGTCGCGGCGCCGCGTCCGGTCGGCACCATGCCGGCGGCGGGCGAGGTTCGGCTCGGGGTGGAGGAGCAGCTCGTGAGCGCCGAGGCGCTCGTGCGCGCTGCCGGCGTCTCCCACGAGTTCCTGGAGTCGTGCCGCGCGGCGGACATCGTCACGGGCCGCCGCGACGCGAACGGTCTCGTGCTCTACACCGCTGACGAGGTCGGCCTCGTGCAGCTCGCGGGGCAACTCGAGAAGATCGGCCTCGACGTGCGGCACCTGCGCCAGGCGGCCATGGCTGCCGGGCGGCAGGGCGCGATCGTCGAGCAGTTCGGTGCAGCGATGCTGCGTGCGCCCGGCGAGGACGCGCGCGAGCGCGGCATCCAGGCGGTCGAGCAGCTCACCGGGCAGCTGGCCGAGTTCATGCGCATCGCATTCATCCGCGACGTGAAGGTCATGACGGCCCGAACGACCGGTACCAACCGCGCCGCCGGCGCCTCGCGGATCGCCGCCCCGCTCATCTGAGCCGCGCGCGCGACCGCCACGATCACCCCCACACAGAGGAGCTTTCGATGACCGCTGCCAGCAACGAGTACGAGGCGCTCATTCGCGACGTGCCGGACTTCCCCAAGCCCGGCATCATCTTCAAGGACATCATGCCGATGCTCGCGAACGGCCCGGCCTTCAAGGCCGTGGTCGACGAGCTCGCCGAGGCCGTCGCGCCCTGGAAGCCGGATGTCGTGGTGGGTGCGGAGGCCCGCGGCTTCATGTTCGGCGCGCCGCTCGCCTACGCGCTCGGCGCCGGCTTCGTGGCCGCCCGCAAGCCCGGCAAGCTGCCCTACACGACCGTCAGCGCCAAGTACGCCCTCGAGTACGGCTTCGACGCCCTCGAAGTGCACATCGACGCGATCAAGCCCGGCCAGCGCGTCCTCATCTGCGACGACCTGCTCGCCACCGGCGGCACCTGCAAGGCCAAGATCGAGCTGGTCGAGCGCCTCGGCGGCATCGTCGCCGGCCTCGCCTTCGCCATCGAGCTCGACTTCCTCCACGGCCGCGACAAGCTCGCCGGCCACGACATCGTCAGCCTCATCCACTACTAGCTCATTGGATCTGGTTACGTTAGCCGTACCTGGTGCGGTCAACGTAACCAAAATCATGGGTTGCGATGGCTGACGCGACGCCTGAGACAGCAGCCGTGACGCAATTGACACAGATGCTGTCCTGTCGTCGACTCGCACGTGACATCGAGTGCGCGAACCTGTGCGCATGTCAGCCGTCGACCTCAGCCTGATCGCCTCGCTCGCCGGCCAACGCCGCGGGCTGGTTGCCACGCGAGAGCTCCTGGCACGTGGGGTCTCGCAGGATCAGGTCGACGTGCTCGTTCGGACTGGCTATCTTCGCCGAACTGCCAGGCGCGGCGTGTTCCACGTCGGCTACGTGGATCCCACGCGGGAAACTACGTGGGCTCGCGCAGTGGCGATGGCTGGAGAGGGCGCGGCGTTGTCGCACGTCGCCGCGGCGCAGCTGCATGGGATCACCCGCCGCAGTGAACCCCGGGTTGATGTCACGGTGCCAGCGCAACGGCGACGGCTGGCTGGAGTGCGCCTTCACCGACATCGCCTGGGCCTCCCGTCGCTCGAGCGGACGGTCGTCCGTGGCATCCCGGTGACGACGCGGTGGCAGACCGTCAGCGATCTCGCCAGCGTCGTGCAGCCGGCGGAGCTCGCGTGGTCGATCAGGGAAGCGATGTTCCACGAACCTATCTCGACGCGGGAGTTGATCCAGATTCGCGATGCGCGCTTCCAGCGAACGGGGGCTCCGTGCATCCGCGACGCGGTCTCGCTGTATCTCGTCGGAAGTTGCGGAGCCGACAGCTACCCGGAGATGCTCGCCATTGAGTACCTGACGGCCTCGGGCCTGCAGCCGACTTGCATCAATGTCCCGCTCCAGACATCGGCCGGGACCGTGCGTCCGGACCTCGCGTGGCCAGAGTTCGGCCTGGCGTTCGAACTCGACGGACGACAACACGACCGTCATCCGGATCGTCGGGACGACGCCCGTCGGACCGAGCTGTTACGCGACGCGGGGTACGACCTGGTGCGCGCACGTGCCAAGGATGTTCTCCGCGACATCAACTCCGCGCTGCGTCCACTGGTCGACGAGCTGATCTCACGCCGTGAATCAGGTTACGTTAGCCGTACAGGATCCGGTTAACGTAACCAAAATCAGGGGGAGGGCTAGCTGGCGTCGAGCCACTCTGCGCGGGCGGGGCCGTCCCAGAGCTGGTGGCGGAAGTGCTCCTCGGGTTCGAGGTGCTCGCCGTCGAAGAGCTGGGCGACGAAGGCGATGTGGTCGTCGTTGTGCCACGGGACGTCGAGGTGGTCGCGCGTGACGATGTTCACGGTGTGGCGCTCGCACGTGAAGCAGCGCACGAGCACGCCGACGCGGTCGATGCCGTGGTCGTGCTCGGGGGTCACGAATCGCAGCGAGCTGGGGAAGCCCGGCCGCATCGAGCGCTCGGGGTGGCACCAGAACGTCCACGGCCAGCTGCCGCGTCGCAGCTGCTCGGTCGCGCGCTCGCGCAGCTCGGTGCCGAGGAGCTCGCGTCGACCGGTCAGCAGGTCGGTGAAGGTCTCGACGCTGTCGGTGCCGAGCGGGTCCCAGTCCAGGCGGTCATGGGCGACGAGCGCCTCGTGGCGGCCACCGCACCCGCAGTCGAATCCCACGCGGAAGACCGCGGGGGAGACCGCGCCGCGCAACCGGCGCACCGTGCGGAAGGAGCTCACGGGCACCCATTCCGTCGCGTCGCGCTCCGGGCAGCGGAGCGAGTACATGTTCCTCAACTGGTCGAACATCGGCGTACTCCTTGCGGCTCACATCGTCGGTTCCCCGTCGGAACTTGAGTGAATCCCTGAGTGGAGCGAGTGCACCGACCCGCAACGGGCCGTGGATTGCGCCGCGTCCAGCGTGCCCAGGATGCTCAGCCTCGACGTCGCACCTGCCGATGTACTGCGCGTGAGGCCTCTCCGACACCCGATCGCCCCTGCGCGCGTTGCGCGAATCCGGCGTTGTGCTGCGGCTTGCCTCGCCATCGTCGCCCTCGCTGCCACGCCGGCGTTCGCACTCGCCGCCGACGCCTCGACGACCGACCTCGCCCCGATCGCCTCCGTGCCCGACGCTCCGTCTGCCGATCCCTTCGGCGGCGCGACCACGTCCGGCGGCGGATCGCTCGTACCCGAATCCGAGGGCGACCTCGCGATCGACGCCCCGGCCACGGATGCCGACGGCGAGGTCGCCGTCCCCGACGGATCGCTCGCCCAGCTGCGCCAGAGCCGCGCAGCACTCGACGCCCAGCGCTCCAAGCTCCAGGACCGCCTGCTCCAGCTCGAAGCCGCTCGCGAACTCGTCGAGCAGCGCCTCGATCGCGCGACCACGGCAGTCGCTTCGCGCCTCGTCGAGCTCTTCGAGGCCGACGAACAGGAACGCCTGTCCGCCCTCATGGCCGTGCGCGACGCCACCGATCCAGCGACCCGTTCCGACCTGCTCGACTCGCTGGTGCGGGCCGACTACCTGCTCGTCAGCGAGCAGGACGCCGCATCCGACGCAGCCACCATTGCCGCTGGTCGCGCCGGCGCCGTCCGCAGCGACGTCCTCGCGCTCGGAACCCGCATCGCCGCCCTCGACGCCGCGATCGCCGAGCGTGCACCCCAGAGCGCCGACGACCGCCAGCGCGCCGCCGGCACGCGCTACTCGGTGGACGCCGACCTCGTCTTCGCGACGGGGCCCATCCCGGGCATCGGCTACTGGGGCGCCGTCGCCGACGGCGGTTCCATGCTCTCGGGCTGGAGCGGCTATGCCGGTGCGGCCCTCGGCGGCGTCGGCTGCACATCCCCCGATCCCGCCCTCACGGCGAGCGGCAGCATCGAGCAGGGCGAGGCTTCCTGGTACGGGCCCGGCTTCGACGGCCAGGCGACCGCCAACGGTGAGACCTACGACCAGGAGGCGCTCACCGCCGCCCACAAGACGTTGCCGTTCAACACCATCGTGCGGGTCACGTCCTCGACCACCGGCCGCTGCGTGTTCGTCCGCATCACCGATCGCGGCCCGTTCGTCGATGGCAGGATCATCGACCTGTCCCACGCTGCCGCCACTGAGATCGGCATGAGCGGCACCGCTCCCGTGCAGCTCGAAGTCTGGTCGGCTCCCGCGCCGAGCTGATCGAGCAGGAGACCGCAGCTCGACGTCGAAGCCAGCCTCATGACGTCGTCCCGGCCCAGCACCGACGTACCCGTGACGTTCCGGCGCGCCGTCGCGGGCATCCTCACCGTGGCCGTCGCCATGGGGTGGTTCATGGGCCCCAGCGTGCCCGCCAACGGCTTCGTGCTCCTGTTCGCCGCGCTGGTCATGGGCACCGCCTTCTTCGGCCGCGCCTTCGCACTCCCGGGCGCGGTCGTCCTGGTCGTCGCACTCCGTGCCGAGCTCCCGGTCGCCATCGCGCTCGCCGGCGTCGTGCTCGTCGTGGGCGAGCGCGTCACGCACCTGCGCCGCCGCGTCGGGCGCTTCGTACAGCGCTCCTTCACCGACCGGCTCACCGGCCTCTTCAACTACGACTTCCTCCAGGCCCAGGTCCGCTACGAGATCGATCGCACGCGGCGATACGGCGGCTCGTGCTCGATCCTCGTCCTCGACCTCGACCACTTCAAGCGCTTCAACGACACCCACGGCCACCAGGCCGGCAACCAGCTGCTGCGCGCCGTCGCCGACTGCGTCCAGCGCGAGAAGCGCGATTCTGACTTCGCCGCCCGCTTCGGTGGGGAGGAGTTCGTCGTCCTCGTGCCGGGCGAGGCGACCGACGCCGTCCGGCTCGCCGAGCGGCTCCGTCTCGCGGTCTCGCAGGTGGAGCTGCAGCAGCTCGGCCCCGACGGGCGCGTCACGGTCAGCATCGGCGTGGCGTCCTTCCCGGACCAGGCCCAGAACGCCGCCGAGCTGTTCGAGCGCGCCGACCAGGCGCTCTACGTCGCCAAGGGGAGCGGTCGCAACCGAACGATCGTGTATCCGAACACGCAGGTCGTTCGCCGGTCCGCCAAGCCCGGCACCACCGCCGCCACCGGCTCCTGACGTCGCGCGTCAGGCAGCGTTGCGACGAACTTCGCGTCGCGCCTCTGCCGCCTGCTGATCCGCGTGGTAGGCCCATGCGAGCACCTCGGCGATCACGCCATACAGGTCCGGCGGAATCTCCGCACCGACATCGATCGCGCCGAGGATCGAGACGAGCGTGGGATCCTTGCGCACCGGCAGGTCGTGCTCGGCGGCCAGCTCGAGGATGCGTGCCGCGGTGTGACCCGAGCCGCGCGCGACGAGCCGTGGCGCGTGGTCCTCGTTGTCGTAGCTGAGCGCCGCGACCTCGATGTCAGGCGGTGCATCGGGGCCGCCCGCGCCGTCGCGCCGGCGCAGGTTCGCCGCGCGCAGGTCGTGGTTGGAGGAGTCCTCAGGCATAGAACTCCGTCCCTCCCGCACGCGTCGCGCCGAGCGTCGGCTCGAGCAGGCTCGTCGGCGGATCCTGCTCGAACAGGCCCGTGGTCACCGTGACCTGGCGCCGCGATTCACGCGCGAGCGGCTCCACCAGCGCCTCGGCCTGGGCGCGCAGGAACGGCTCCAGCGCGGCCACGTCGGTGCGGACGTCGGCGCGGATCCCGGCAGGGTGCGCGTCGAGCGAGATCATGAGCGTCCCCAAGCGGTCGGTGTCGAGCAGGAACGCGATCCGGAACTCGTCGAACGTCACCGTGCGGCGCCCCGGCTCGCGACGCACGAGTACCTCGGCGCCGCGACCATCCGGCATGGGGACCTGGAAGTAGACGTACCCCGGGTCGGCCCCGCTCGCCGTTCGCGAGAGCAGCTGCTGGCCGTCGGTCGCCGCCAGCATGCGCGATGCATCCGCCGCGACCGACGGGCGCAGGTCGTTCGCCGCCACGTGCTCGAGCGCGCTGCGCAGCGCGTCGACCTCCGACGATCCGGGCGGCATGAGCGAGCGGCCGAGCTGGTCGATCGCGCGATGCACGCCATGACGCAGGTCGTGCAGCGCTGGCCCACTGAGCCCGGCACCCTGCTGGCCGAGCGCGTCGAGCAGCGCGCCTGCCAGCCGGAGCCCCTGCGATTCCGGCATCGACCGGACCGCATTCGCGAGCGCCTCGGGGCTGGCCCCGGCGATCGTGCGGAGCAGCTTCGCCGTGTCGGCCTCCGCGCCCGGCGAACCCAACGCGTTCTGCAGCGCGATCACGAGCGGGGTCGCCTCGCCGCCTGCGCCGCCCCCCGCGACCGACGCGGCACCAGCCCCGACACTGCCCTGTCGCCCGGCCTGCTGCGCGATGTCGACGGCGCTCATGCCGCGCGCCATGTTCGCCGTCGCCGACCCGAGCGCCCCAGGCGCGAGCGCGGGCGTGAAGCGCACCGCGAGCTGGCCGAGGTCGGCGACCGCCTGCGCCGCCCGTGCGTTCGTCGGCGTCGGTGCCGCAGCCGC
>JAOPYU010000290.1 GCA_025964455.1 Thermoleophilia bacterium
GAGGCGCAGCGTGTCGCGACACCCGAGCCCGCACGCGGCGACTCGCGGGTCAGCGAGCAGCAGGTCCCAGACGTCCCGCGCGCCGTCGGCCGGGAGCAGGATCTCGCAGCCGCGCTCGCCCGTGTAGCCGGTCGTCGCGACGATGCACGCAGCGTCGCCGATCGGTGCACCCACGAATCGGAACGGCGCTTCGCCGCGCACGTCGACGCCGGTGAGCTCGGCGAGCACGTCGAGCGCCACCGGCCCCTGGAGCGCGAGCATCGCCCATCCGTCCGAGACGTCCTCGGCGACGTCAGCGAGCGCCGACGCATCGACCGAGCGGTTCGCCGCATTGACCACGAGCAGCAGTTCATCACCCGCGATCCGGTAGGCGATCAGGTCGTCGATGATCCCGGCGTGCTCGTCGAGCAGCATCGAGTACTGCGCCTGCCCGACGTCGGGGATGCGCGCGAGGTCATTGGAGAGTCGCGACTGGAGTGCGGCGATGTCACTCGCACCGACCACGCGCAGCTGCCCCATGTGCGACACGTCGAACATGCCGGCACGCTCGCGCACGGCGAGGTGCTCGGCGATGATGCCCTCGTACTGCAGGGGCATCTCCCAGCCCGCGAACGGGACCAGCTTGGCACCTGCCGCGACGTGCGCCGCGTGGAGCGGCGTGCGCCTGGGCGGTGCGTCGAGCTCAGCCATCCGTGCTGGCGCTGGAGCCGGAGCCCGAACCGGAGCCGGTGCTGCCACCGCTGCTGCCCTGCCCGGACCCGGCGGGACGTCCACCACTGCCGCCGCTCGCAGCTGCTCCGGTACCGGCGCCGCTGCGATTGCGATTGCGGCCGCCGCGCGAACCGCGACGACGACGTCGCTGGCCCTCGCCGCTGGCGGACCCGGATTCCGAGGACGAGCCACCGGCCGCTCCGCCACCGGCGCGAGCGGGCGATCCGCCCGAACTGCGCTGACCGCCGCTCGACGGGGTGGTGCCGGCCGGCACCGCTACGCCGCGAGCGGCGAGGTGGTCGTCCCCGCCCTCCGCGTCGATGCTCGGCTCGTCATGGTCGTCCTCGGGCAGGTCGCGCCGGCCGAGCGGTCGCTCCACCACGTCCTCGCCCGCGAGGCTCGCCACGTCGAGGCTGGAATCCTCGTCCGCGACGGCGTCGTGGTCGTCGACCTCGTCCGCCTCAGCATCGTCGGCGTGACTGCCCGACGGCACCTCGGGCTCGTCATCGTCCTCGTCGCCCTCGTCGTCACCGTCGTCAGAGCCGGACTGGTCGTCCTCGTCGCCCTCGGCCGATCCGGAGTCCTCCGATGCGTCGTCGGAGCCGTCCGGGTCGTCGTCATCGTCATCGTCGTCGTCATCGTCGTCGAGGTCCTCGTCGTCCTCGTCGTCGTCATCGTCGTCACCCTCGTCGTCGTCGGCGAGGTTCGGGTTGTCCGAGTCGAGCATCACGAGGCGCTGCGGGATCTCCGTGCGCTCGTCGTCCTCCTCCGCTTCGGCCGCCGCGGCATCGCCTGCCTCGTCGCCCTCGTCGTCGTCCTCGTAGTCGCCCTCGTCGCCTTCGTCGTCGCCGTCCTCGAACTCGGCGTCGTCATCGCCGTCGAGCTCTTCGTCCTCGCCCTCGGCACCCGACACGCCGCCCGCGGCCACGGCCGTCTTGCGTCGTCCGCGTCCTCCACGTCGTCGCCGTCGGCGCGCAGGCTTCACGAGCGTCGCGAAGGCACGGCCCCCGGCGCTCGCGGCGATCAGGATCGTTCGCTCCTCGCCCACGAGCGAACCGGCACCGATGATCGTGACGAGCACGCCGTCGATGACCGCCAGGCCGTCGTCCTCGCACGCCGGATCCACCCGGTCGATGAGCACCTTGTGCTTGGTGCCGCGCAGGAGCGGCTCGGCGAGCGCCTCCACCTTCGGCACGTCGCCCGTCGCCCGCACCGCGAAGGTGTTCGGCGTCAGGTCCGGATCACCGAACACGCGCACGACCTTGCCCGTGCGCTTGTTGAGCTCGAGCTGCTTGCCCTGGCTGCCCGCGAGCACGCGAGCGACGTCCGGCTGCGTCTCGATGGCGACCGCCTCGATCTCCTCGCCCAGCCCCGCGGCGAGCTCCACGACCGCGCGCTCGACCTCGATCGCGTGCGTCTCGGCGCTCACCGTCACGCCGCGGCCCTCACAGGTGCGGCACGTGGACGTGAGGATCTCGCGCACGCCCTCGGACACGTTCTGGCGCGTCATCTCGACGAGCCCGAGCGGGCTGATCTCGACCAGGTACGTCTTGGTCCGGTCCTTGCTCAGCTCCGTGCGGAAGTGCTCCAGCACGTTGTCGCGGTTCTTCATCAGGTTCATGTCGATGAAGTCGACGACGATGATGCCGCCGAGGTCGCGAAGGCGCAGCTGGCGCACGACCTCCTCGGCCGCCTCCATGTTGGTCTTGGTGATCGTCTCCTCGAGCGAGGCTGTGCCGACGTTGCGACCCGTGTTCACGTCGATGACGTGGAACGCCTCGGTCTTGTCGATGATGAGGTAGCCGCCACTCACGAGCTCGGCACGCTTGCTGAGCGTCGAGCGGATGGCCTCCTCCACGCCGTAGCTCTCGAAGATCGGACGCTGCCCATCGTGCATGCGCACGCGCTCGGCGAGGATCGGCGAGGTGCGCTTCAGGTAGTTCATGATGCGCTGGTACTGGCGCTCGTCGTCGACGAGCACCTCCTCGACCTCGTCGTTCATGAGGTCGCGGATGATCCGCAGCGACAGGTCGGCCTCGTTGTAGAGGAGCTTCGGCGCGCGGGCCTGACCGGCCTTGTCCATGAGCTGCTCGTGCAGGCGCAGCAGCAGCTGCAGGTCCTTCGCGATGTCCTCCTCGAGCGCACCCTCGGCGGCGGTACGCACGATGAGCCCGCCGCCCCACGGCAGCTCGAACTGCTTGACGATGTCACGCAGGCGCGTGCGCTCGGCATCCTCGAGCCGGCGACTGACACCCAGGCCCTCGCCATCGGGCACGTACACGAGGTAGCGACCGGCGAGCGAGTACTGGGTCGTCAGGCGCGAGCCCTTGGTGCCCATCGGATCCTTGACGACCTGGCACAGGATCTCCTGGCCGGGCTTGAGCAGCTCCTGGATCTTCTTCTTGTTCTGGATGCGCGCACGGCCACGGCCGTTGGACTTCTTCTCTTTGGGCTCTTCGCCCTTGGCCTCTGCCTCCTTGGCAGCTGCGGCCTCGGCGGCGTCGCGATCCTCCTCCTCCATGGCGTCGGCGATCTCGAGCGTCTCGTCGTTGTCGGCGGCCGCGCGGGCCATCGCCTCGGCGGGCGTCGCCGCCGGTGCCTCGACCTGCATCGCTTCGGCGCCATCGACGGGAGCCGCGATGTCGCCGCCCTCGACCTCGACCGCGGCGGGAGCGCCGTCGACCTCGGTCACCATTGACACCTTCATCACCTGGTCGCTGTCGGCCGCGGCGGGGGTGATCTCATCGACGTAGAGGAAACCGTTGCGCTCCAGGCCGATGTCGACGAACGCAGCTTCCATGCCGCGCAGCACGTTCTGCACCCGACCCTTGTAGATGTTGCCGGCGAGGGAACGCTTGCCCTTGCGCTCGACGTAGACCTCCACGACCTTCTGCTGCTCGCGGATGGCCACGCGGATCTCGTTCGGATCCGAGGCGCTGATCAGGATCTGCTTCTTGACCGGATCCTTGGGGCGCTCGTTGGCGTCGAGCACGCGGCGATGGCTGCCGCTGGATGCGGAACCGCGGCGCGTGCGCTCGCGTCGACGACCGCCGCCGCTGCCGCCCTGCCCGCCGCTGCCGCTGCCGCTTCGATTGCGCGAGGAGGAGCCGGACTTCTTGCGACCGCCGCCCGAGCGGTTGCCGCCCTGGCCACCGCGACCGCCGCGGTTTCCACCGCTGCCGCTGCCGCTTCCGCCCTCGCCGTCACCCTGCTGCTCCTTGAGCTCCGCCGCATTGCTGCGCGTGACCGTGCGGGTCGTGCCGCCGCCGCTGCCACCGGTGCCGGTGCCGCTGCCGCGTCCGCGACCGCCACGTCGCCGTCGGCGCT
>JAOPYU010000318.1 GCA_025964455.1 Thermoleophilia bacterium
TCCGGCTGATCTGGCCGTCCTCGAATTCGATGACGCAGCGGCGCACCTCTTTGGCCAGACATAGGTCCTGATATGCGTCGTTGTCCGGCGTGTCCTCGTCGGTGATCTCGAAGCGGCCATCGTTCGCCGCAACGACGTTGTGGTCACCCTGCACGACGGTCTGATTCACGGCGGGCGGCGCGGCGCTCGGCGATGGCTCTTGGGTGTGGTGGTCCGCGTAAACGACATACCCCAGGCCAAGTGCCGTCAGGAGCAGGTCGCCGATCGCCACTGCCGTGGCGAGCTTGGCGGAGCCGTGTTCGACTGCGGTCACGACGAGGAAATTCTCGACAGTCGCTGGTGCGAGGTTCTGACGAATCGCCTCAAGCGGGTCAATCCCCAGCGCCTGCGCGGCCGCGAAGCGGCGCATCGTCCGGTCGAACGCCGCCATCTGCTTTGCGAGCAATTCCATCGTGACGTCGGTGTCTAGGACGATCTCCACCGGCGCCAGGCGTGCGATGGCGAACCGACGCTCGAACCCTGTCACGACCTCGGCCACCTCCTGGAGGCTCTCAGCCCGGTCGAGATCTCCCAGGAATGCCGACGTTTCTCGCGGCGACGGAATGGCGCTCGACCCGCTCGGTGTTTGGCGGCGGACCACGAGCCCGACTTCGGAGTGCTCGAGCGACCTCGAGGCCAGATAGCACGCGACTAGCGGGAGCACGCGTTTGAAGGTCGACGATGAGCCGCCTCCCGCTGCGCGGGTGCCGCCAAGGGACGGTGGCAATGTGTTCAACAACCGCTGAAATGAGAAGCCGAGGTCGGGATCAGATCCGACGACATCGCGACGGGTGTCGGCAAACCCGGCCCAGAGGTCCATGACGGGCTGTGCGAGATGGGGAACGGCACTGCGCGGCGCGGTCGACCCCCGCAGCTGAATGGCGAGGCCGGTAGCAACTTGGGGATTCGCCTGAAGGAAAGCGCGTGCCCCGAAGAAGGACTGCTTGACGTGGCCCTGCAGCCGGCTGTGCACCCGGTCGCCATAGCGTTCGACGATCGTCTCGGCGCCGATGAGCTGCGGATGCTGCCGCAGCCATGATACGAAGGCATCGAGCTCGACCCTGGTCGCTGGGATGGTTGGCACAGCCTCGACGTCTGCCGACGCCATCCTCCCCCCGATCAGGGTGCCGGTCGCGGTGACGTGTCGGGTGCTTGGCTTCTCTCGCCAGGCGTACTACAAGTGGATCGCAGATCCGATCAGCGAGCGCGAGCTCGCTGATGCGTACCTGTCGAACGCGGCGGTCGACGTGCACGCCGACGACAAGGAATTCGGGTACCGCTTCATCTACGACGAGCTCGTCGATGCGGGCCATGCCTGCGGTGAGAACCGCGTGCAGCGGCTCTGTGCGCGTCGTGGATTGTTTTCGGTGCATAGCCGCAAGCGAGGCAAGAACAGGCGGCCAGGGCCGCCTGTTCACGACGATCTGATCGGTCGGGATTTCACCGCGACCAGGCCGTACGAGAAGTGGCTGACTGACATCACCGAGCACCCGACGGCGGAGGGCAAGCTGTACGTCTGTGCCGTTCGTGATTGCTACTCGGGTAGGATTGTGGGCTACTCGATCGACACCCGGATGAAGTCTGCGCTCGCCGTGTCGGCGCTGCGCAATGCGGTTGCGTTGCGCAGCCCGAGCGGCACGATCGTGCACTCCGATCGCGGCAGCCAGTTCCGCAGCCGCAAGTACGTCAACGAGCTGCATCGAGCCGGCCTTGCCGGCTCGATGGGCCGCGTCGGCGCGGCCGGTGACAACGCCGCGATGGAGTCGTTCTTCGCGCTGCTGCAGAAGAATGTCCTGAACCGCAAGCGCTGGGACACCCGCGAAGAGCTGCGCCTGGCGATCGTCACCTGGATCCAACGGACCTACCACCGCCGACGCCGGCAACGCCGACTCGGTCGACTCACGCCGGTTAAATTCGAGATGATCCACACACACGCTGCTCAGGCGGCGTGAAAACCACTAACCCCCGGTGACAACCAAACTGGGGGCAGTCCCGGCGATCGACGTAGCCACAACAAGAAATCCACCTCAGGACAAGGCTGGGATTACGTGCAGGTGATGATCGACGACCGCACCCGTCTCGCGCACGCTCTGGTCATGCCGAACGAGACCAGCGACTCATGCATCGCCGCGTTCGAGCAGTCCGCCGCATGGTTCGCCAAGAACGGCATCCGCATCGAACGCGCGATGACTGACAACGGCACCGCCTACAAAAAACGATGGCGCGAAGAGCTCCAACGGCTCGGCATCGAGACCCGCTACACCCGCCCGTACCGCCCACAGACCAACGGCAAAGCCGAACGCCTCATCCAGACCCTACTGCGCGAAATGGGCCTACGCCGGCGCCTACAACGGCAACGCCGCGCGATGCGCGGCGTTGCCTCGATACCTCGACCACTACAACACCCGCCGCTACCATACGAGCTGCAAAAGCACCCCCTGGCAACGCGCGGCCTCAGACCTCGACCGCGTCAACAACGTGCGTGGGCACTACACCTAGGCGGTAGCGGAGTCGGGTTGGCATGATTGGCCAACGTGGTGGTGCGGAACCAAAGCCGAAGCGTAGGTTGACCGTGGGATCGGTTGCGCCCCCTTGCGCTTGGCAACGCGACGTAGGCAGCGCAAGGCACCACCTAGGAAAACGAAACTTCGCGGCGCGTTACATCACCCGTCGTCGCCGGGAGACAGGAGCTGACGACCGCGAGACAAATCTACCGCTCCCGCGAACAAGCTCGTTCCGATCATGCCGGTCCCAATCGACGCCAGCGGGCCCTTGACCAGGAGCCGCACGGCGATGCCAGCGACTAGCGTTGCGCCCTCACCACGAACCATGTTCCCTGGCTTGGCTTGGTCTCCGGGTGCGCGACCGGAGCGGCTTACCAAGGTCCCAAGTGTGAGAGCGCCTACCGTCAGACCGATTCCCGTAGTCTTAGGAAAGTCCTCCACGAGCCTTCGAATCGAACCTACGTTCATCTTTGCCTCCCCCGGCAACCTGTTGGTGCCCCGCGCATGCGGAGCCCCCGTGACAGGTTGTCGGTAATCAGGCCTGCGGCGGTTGCAGACACTAGTGGTGATCCGATGATGCGACGGAGCTACGCCGGGCGGCGGGTCGTGGACCGAGGGTCCGGGCACGCTGGGGATTTCCGAACTCCTGAAAACACGCTGCGCACACTTCCATCTGCGCGACGCTGAGGTTCTTCGTAACGTCGCTCAGACGGACGGCGGCGGCGTCGCCATGATGGCTGCACCGGCGACCGGCGTCGTCGGGCACTGGCCCCTGAACGAGGTCGAGCGAGCCGACCGTGTCGAAGTCGGCGGTGCCATTGTCGAGGTAGTCGTCGATCATGCCCAGGTATCAGCAGCGAATTTCTGCGGGCTGCGAGCCACGTTGCTGATCCGTACCTCGTCGAGTCGCCGATGAAGGCGCGGTCCCCGGACAGGTTCTCTCGACACTGCCCGCGCTGCTAAGCGCGCCGGACGATCGTATCCATG
>JAOPYU010000343.1 GCA_025964455.1 Thermoleophilia bacterium
GCCCGAAGCGCGCGCCGCTTCGAGGTCGTCGTCGTTGGCGTTATCCAGGACGCGCTGCTCGAGGCTGGCGATCGGCGTGCTCGAGAGGTTCACGCGATCGGCGATCTCGCGGTTGATCGTCGTGACCCCGCCCAGGCCGATGAGCGCAGCTGACGCGATCATCGCGGAGCCCATCACGATGTCGAGACGGCGGGCACCGAAGCGCGCGCGCAGCCGTGCCACCGTGGCCTGTCCCCCACGCATCACCAGCAGGAGCGGCCCGAGCATCCCGAGGCCGAAGCCGATGGACATGTAGACCGTCCGCGCGGTGAAGCCGTCGGTGACGGCGCCGGCGGTGATCGCGGCGAGGATCGGGCCGGCGCACGGCGCCCAGACCAGGCCGAGCCCGAGACCGCCCACGAATCCGCCCCGGAAGCCTTCGCCGCCGGCGGCGCGACCGGCCAGGCCGGGCACCCGCGACACCGCGGTGCTCGTCCACAGCTCGAGGCGGTGCCGGAATGCGGGCACCAGCATCGTGACGCCGAGCAGGCCGATGATCACGACCGCCGCGAGCTCCTGGGTGCGCGGCGGCAGCCCGAGTGCGGCGAATGCTGCCGCCGCGAGCAGCGAGATGCCGACGAAGGACACCTCGAGGCCCGCCAGGACGCCGATCACACGTCGCCGCCCCGCGGCTCCGCTCACGGCGAGGATGATCGGCAGCATGACCAGCACGCACGGGGTGAGCACGCTCACGGCACCGGCGAGGACTGCGAACAGGGCGAGGATCAGGTCGGTCTGCATGGCCCCATTCCTCCACACGCGGGCGGGCGGCGCTGTAGTGCCGGCGACATTGCCCCCGGATTCCGTCTGCACCGGGGGTGCTTTGCAAGATACGTCCTCAAGGAGCAGGTAGTTTCGTGCCGATAGATCCTCAGAGAGTCGCCGTCCCTGAAGGAGTCCATGCGCCGAGTCATCGCCCACGGTCGATCGTGGCTGGCCGACGCCGTGCGTGCACGGCGTGTCGGTGCGCTGTCGCTGGTCGCCCTGCTCGTGGTCGGTGTGCCGGTGGCGGGTGCCGCAGGAACCCTGCTCTTCGGCGGTAGCGCCACGCCCAAGGGCCGCGTCATCAGCGGCTCGCAGATCAAGATCCGCACGATCGGGGCGCGCAACCTCGGGTACAACTCGGTCGGTTCGGCGCACGTGGCCAACAACTCGATCCAGAGCAGCGACCTGCGCAACAACGGCATCCTGAGCGTGGACATCAGGGATGGCGGGATCATGGGCGTCGACCTCAAGAAGGGCACGGTCGGCGCGGAGCAGCTCGGACTCAACGCGGTCTCCGGCATCAACGTGAGGGACGGCTCGATCACGACGTCGGACCTCGCGGCCTCGACACTCGATGCGCTGCGCGACGCGAGCCAGTCGGCGGCCGAGGCGAGCGGTGCGAGCGCGCTGCGCGAATCGAGCATCACCACCCCCTTCCTGGCCAACGGCGCCGTCACCGGTGCCAAGCTCGCGGCCAACTCGATCTCCGGCGCCAACATCGTCGACGGCTCGATCACGAGCGCCGACCTCGCGACGAGCGCGATCGACGGCTCGTTCGTCGCCGACGGCACGATCGGCGCTGCCGACCTCGACGTGGATTCGGTCACGACCACCAAGGTCAAGGACGGCGCGATCACGAGCGCCAAGATCCTCGACGGCGCGGTGAGCCGCACCGACCTCGGCCTCGACTCGGTGGACGGCGCGCGCATCGGCGACGGCACGATCACGGGAGCCGACCTCGCCACGGGCACGATCACCTCGCTCGAGATCGCCGATGGCACCGTCAACTCCAACGACATCGCGAACGGCGCCATCTCGACGTCCAAGCTCGGGGTCGACGCGGTCAGCGCCACCAACATCCAGGATGGCGCGGTCACGACCAACAAGCTCGCGTTCGGTGCCGTCGAATCGATCCACATCGCGGACGGCGCCATCCAGGGCGCCGACATCGCCGACGGGTCGATCCAGGCAGCGGACCTGGCTCCCGGCGTCGCTGGCGGCGGCGGAGGCGGCGGCGCGCTGACCGACGGCTCGGTGACCACCCAGAAGCTCGCGGACGGGTCGGTGACGGCCGCCAAGGTGGTCGACGGCTCGATCACGAGCACGAAGCTCGCCTCCGGATCGGTGACCGGCACCGCGATCGCGGACGGCTCGATCACTGCTGCAGACCTCGCGGCGGGCGCCATCGACCCGACCGGTTTCGCGGACGGCGCCATCGGTGCAGTCAAGCTGGCTGCCAACTCGATCGGCTCCGGTCAGATCGGGCCGGCGGCGATCGGCGTGTCCGAGCTCGGGCTCGATGCCGTGACGAGTGCAGCGATCGCCAACGACGCGGTCGGCACCACCGAGCTGGCCGACAACGCCGTCACCAATGCCAAGCTCGCCGACAGTGCGGTGAACACGGCAGAGCTCGCCGCCAGCTCGGTCACCACGGCCAAGCTCGCCGATGGCTCGATCACTGCCGCCAAGATCCAGGCCGGTGCCATCGACTCCTCGATCTTCGCGGACGGCTCGATCTCGGGGGTCAAGCTGGCGGACGGCAGCGTCGGCACCCTCAAGCTCACCAACGGCGCGGTCAGCACGACCAAGCTCGCGGACGCCGCGGTCACGACCCTGAAGATCGCCGACGGCGCCATCACGGGTGCCAAGCTCGCGCCCGGCGCCGTCGACGCATCCTCGTTCGCGGATGGCTCGATCGCCGGCATCAAGCTCGCCGACAATGCGATCACGACGGCGAAGATCAACGACCTGGCCGTGACCGGCGCCAAGATCGCGGCCGGCACCATCGTCAGCTCGAACATCCAGGACCTGACGATCGCGTCGGTCGACATCGCTGACAACGCGATCAGCAACGCCAAGCTCGCCGACAACAGCGTGGGCAGCGCCGAGGTGGCGGCCAACTCACTGGCTGCTGCCGACCTGGCCGACGGTTCGGTCGACACCGGCGAGCTGGTCGACGGCGGCGTGGCGATGGTGGACCTGAGCGCGGCGGTGCAGACCGCGATCGGCAGCGGTGGCGTGTCGTTCTACCGTCAGGTCGGCTCGTCCCAGACGGTCGCTCCCGGTAATCCGTCCAAGCTCTTCGACGTGGACTGCACGGCAGGCGACGTCGTGATCAGCGGCGGTGGCAGCGTCACGGGGCCCGCCGGATACGGAGGCGCCATGAAGTTGATCGGCTCGTACCCGATCGATGGCGACACGTGGCGCGTCGACTACTACTCGGGCTCGGGCACGTACAACATCGTGCCCTACGCGGTCTGCCTCGACCTGTGATCGGTCGAGCGGCGGGCGTCAGCGCCCGGCGGTCTGGATGAGCTCCGCGAGCTCGCCCGTCCCCGCCATCTCGGTGACGATGTCGCAGCCGCCGACGAGCGTGCCGTCGACGAACAGCTGCGGCACGGTCGGCCACTCGGAGTGCTCGGTCAGCACCTCGCGAATGCGCGGATCCAGCAGCACGTTGACGGCGGCGAAAGACGCGCCGATCGAATCGAGCGCCTTGACGGTGCGCGCGGAGAATCCGCAGTAGGGCTGGTCCGGCGTGCCCTTCATGAACAGCAGCACGGGGTGCTCGGCGATCTTGCCGACGATCTGCTGCTTGAGGGCGTCCTGGTCGAGGACGGCGGGGGTCTCGGCGTCGGTCATGTCACAGCTCCGTGGCGGGGACCCGCGTGGTGAGCGCGAGTGCGTGGATCGAGTGGTCGCCCATGTCGCCGTCGAGCGCGCGGTAGACCAGCTTGTGCTGGTCGACGCGGCTCAGTCCACGGAACTCCTCGGCTTCCACGACGGCGCGGAAGTGGTCACCCGTGCCGGTGTAGTCCTCCACCTGGACGGTGGCGGTCGGCATGGCGACGAGGATTCGATCGTGGACGTAGGTCTCGCTGGGCATGGCGGCATCATGCCACGATCGACCGGCCGTTCGCGTCGCGTCAGCGCCGAACGCTCACCGCGACGCCGTCGCCGACGGGCAGGACGTTGGTGTCGAGGAGCGCATGGGACCGCGCGCGATCGAGGTAGGCGCGGAGCGCGAGCACGTCGGGCGTCTGCTGTGACGGGTCGGCGACGCGCCCGGACCAGATCACGTTGTCGGCCACGATCAGGCCACCGGGACGGACGAGCTCGACGGCGCGATCCAGGTACGCCGGGTACCGCTCCTTGTCCGCATCGATGAAGGCCAGGTCGTAGGGCCCCTCGAGCTGCGCGAGCGTGTCGAGGGCCGCGCCGCGATGCACGGTGACCATCTCGGCGACGCCGGCCTCGTCGAACAGCTGCTCGGCGAGCGCCGCGTGCGGCTCCTCGAGCTCGAGGGTGTCGATGGTGCCGGCCGCCGGCATCGCCCGCGCCATCCACACGGCGCTGTAGCCGAAGAGCGTTCCGATCTCCAGCACGCGGGTGGCGGAGAGGGTCCGGACCAGGGTGGCGAGCAGGGCGCCGGTGTCGTTGGGCACCTCGATGAGCGGGCCGTGCGCGGCGGCGAATCGTTCGCGCGCACGGGCCAGCAGCGGATCGTCGGCCCAGAATCGTTCCTGCATCCACGCGTGCGTGCGGTCGTCGAGCGGTGCCATGTCAGTCCCTCCCCGGGGCGGTGGTGATGGTGCGGCCGGTGGCGCGGCGCCGGAGCGCGTCGTGCAGCTCGCGCTCGGCGGGGGCGTCGGCACCGATGTCGTGCCAGATGACGACCACGTCGCCCTCCACGCCCACGAGCGCCGCCTGGACGGGTTCGGTGCGGGGCGCGCCGAGGATGACCTCCCACGTGCCGCCGATCGCGTCCTGGGTGTCGGCGAGCTGGCCGAGCTGGTCGTGCACGGCGGCGAGGTCGGCGCCGTCGTCGATCGTCATCAGGATGCTGCGGTCATACGTCCACGCCGCGTCCAGGGCGCTGGTCGTGTCCGCGACGATGCGCTCGCGCATGGCCTGCAGGGCATCGCGCTCGGGCGAGTCGGGCAGCGGGTGGCGCTCGTACATCTCCGCGATCGCGCGGATGTGGTGTGCTCGCTCGCGACTGACACTGTTGTCGGCGCCGGCGCGATGGCGGAACTCGCACGTGACGGCGTCGAGGCGCTCGTAGCCCACGCGCGGGAGCAGGCGCAGCCACAGGTCCCAGTCCTCGAGCACCTCGAGGTCCTCGGCGAACCCACCGACGGCGCGCACGAGCGCCGTCGGCACGAGGGCCGCGTGGATGGGGAACAGGTTGCGCAGCCACAGCATGCGCTCGTTGAACTCGCCGCCGTCGTCGTGCGGGGCGCGGCGGTGCACGCGGCCGTCGTGGTCCTCGAGGACCTGCTCGGCGCCGACATAGGGAACGAGGGCGTCGTCGTCGCTCCCGTCGATCGCCGCCAGCAGGGTCGCCAGGTGGGCCGGGTGCAGCAGGTCGTCGTCGTCGAGGAAGAGCACGTGCGGCGCGGCCGCCAGGCGGAGGCCGGAGTTGCGGCTCGCAGACCTGCCGCGGTTGATCGGGTGCCGCTCGACGCGCAGCGCGAGGCCGGGGGCTGCATGTGCGACGTGCGCGACGATCGCCGAGGGATCCACCGCACCGCCGTCGTCGACCACGAGGACCTCGATCCGGTCGAGCTCGATCCCCTCCTGCGTGGCGACCGACGCGAGGGCGCGGTGCAGCAGCTGCGGTCGATCCCAGGTCGGCACGACGATGCTCACGCGCGGATCAGCCACCGAGGTCCTCCCACCGCTCCGGGGTGATCGCGTACAGCACGTGGTCGCGCCAGGCGCCTGCGATCTTCACGTGCAGCGGCGACACGCCGATGCGCACGAATCCGCACGCGTCCAGAACGCGTTGCGAGGCGACGTTGTCGACGAGCGTGCCCGCCTCCACCCGGTGGCGACCGTGATCGGAGAAGGCGGACTGCACGGCGTGGCGCACGAGCTTGGTAGCCACGCCGACGCGGCGGTGCTCGCCGTCGACGTCGTAGCCGATGGTCGAGTTGCAGTACACCCCGGGGTCGGTCGAGAGGTTGCTGAGCGCCGCCTGCCCGACGATCCTCCCGTCCAGGAAGGCCGCGAACTGGATGCGCCGCTCGTCGGTGAGGCGGTCCAGCACGGATCCCAGGGTGTAGTAGTCGTCGGTGTGGGTCGGCTCGAACGGGGCGAGGCGCTCGCGATTGCGCACGACGTAGTCGAGGTATGCAGGCGCATCCTCCGGCGCCGTGCGGCGGACGTCCACGGCGGTCACGTCCACTCGGCGGCCTGGGTCGCGACACGCTCGGTCAACTGCGTGCGGATTCGCGGCCAGTCGTCGGAGAGGATCGAGAAGACCACCGTGTCGCGCAGTCGTCCGTCGCGCTGGTGCACGTGCCGGCGCAGCACGCCGTCTCGGGTCGCGCCGAGCTTGGCGATGGCGGCCTTGGAGACGACGTTGTACTCGCTGGTTCGCAGGGTCACGACCTCGCACCCGAGCGTCTCGAAGGCATGCGTGAGCAGGAGCAGCTTGCTCTCGGGATTGACGACGGTGCCGCGCGCGTCGAGGGCGTACCAGGTCCAGCCGATCTCCATCCGCGGGACGTCCATCGCGATGTCACCGAATCGCGTGGCACCGAGCACGCGCCCGCTGGACCGCTCCGTGACGACGAACGGCAGGTAGCGACCGTCCGCCCACCCCTCGAGGGCCTCGGCGACGTAGCTCGCTGCGGCGTCCGGCTCAAGCGGCTCCTCGCAGTCGGCGGAGCGGCTCATGAGGTCCATGGCGCCCGGCGGGTACGCCTCGATCAGGCCGGGGATGTGGTGCTCGTCGAGCGGCACCAACTCGACGATCTCGCCGGTCAGCGTAACCCGCTCGAGCCGCGCCGTGGAAGGGGTGGTGTCCATCCTCGCGTGCTACCCCGAAATCGGCAGCTCGACGCGGTGCAGGCGCACCGTAGGGCGGACTCCGAGGTCCCAGCATTCGAGCGAGCCCCAGCCGCCGTCCAGCGGCATCACGCGCCGCACGTGGGCGAGCACCTCCTCCGTTCGCCCCGGGAGCGTCGAGTAGGACAGGCTGACGTGCGGCACCCAGGCCCGCTCGGCGACGACCGGGTCGACGTCTGCCGCATCAAGCGCGGTGAGCATCGCTTCGCGTGCGGCCTCGATCGGGGAGGGGTCTTCTGGCGAGACGTGCACGATGCGCCCCGACGCGAAGGTGGCTGGCTCGCCGAGCGTGACCCGATCTCCGCCGGAGCCGTGCAGGACGACCGCCGCGACATCGAGGGCGTCCGGCACGGGAGTTCCCGTACGCAGGAAGGTGAGGTGCGGCTGGAAGCGCGTCGCGGTGGCCGAGCCCGACTCGATCATGCCGGCGGATTCCAGCTCGAGCGCGATCGCCCGCAGCCGTGCGTCGAGCACTCGGTCGGGCCGGAGCTCGTAGCTGTAGCGATGTCGGGGATCACGGAGCAGCGACATGCCACGAGCCTGCCCGCGTGGTGTGCTTGGCACGCACGTACGGGCAGATCGGCAGAGGAAGGGCGAAGCGCAGTACCTGCCGCGACCGGCGGCGGTGGGTCACCCGTGCGGTTGGGCGAGACCGGCGCGGATTCGTACGGCTCCGGCGCGAAGGTGCGACGTCGTGCCCTCGTGGGGCACGACATCGGCTGCGATGTCGAGGCCATCGGCCAGATGCGCCAGCGGGTACCCGCGGGAGCTGAGCACGTTCGAGAGCCAGTCGAGTTGACGGTGAAACATCTGCAGGCCGGAGGCATCCTTCGCGGCCCAGTGGATGAGGTGCTGATTGTCGTGCGTACACCACGCGTGCGCGACCCCTTCGGGATACCGACCCAGGTCCTCGGGGTGCTGCTCGAAGAAGCGATTCGAGACCTCGGCTGCCAAGGCGACCAGATCAAGCTCCGTGCCATCAGACAAAGTCGTACGGACCGGCGGAAGCGAACCAGAGGGTCGATCGAGCGTGCGCTTGGTCGGGCGGCGGTCGACGGGGTCGCTCACGTCGCCACGACGTCGAACGTCTGCAGATGGTCCAGCCGTTCGAGCTTGATCGACTTGTTGAGATCCGGGGGAATCCGATCGTGACTGACCTTGTGCTCGGTGCTCTTCATGTAGGTGGTGAAGCACGCTCGGTCCCGCCACCGGCTCACCATGATCACCTCGCCGCCATCGCGGTCACTGCGCCAGACTTCAAGCCCATGGAAGCCATCAAAGTCCTCGACCAGCCCCGCGCGGTCACGGAACGCTGCAAGCAGGTCCTCGGCGCGGTCTTCATCAACCCGGAGACGTGACATGGAAATGTAATCGCTCATGGCCATGACGCTACCCGCGGCGTTCGGCACCCACCCTCACCCGAATGGGGGGTGCGACCAACACGTCCGCACTCCAGCGGTCGTGCGACGCGTACCGCACACGACACAAGTGCTGCTCAAGGCGGAGGGGGTGGGATTCGAACCCACGGACAGCTTGCACCGTCAACGGTTTTCAAGTGCGCTCTGCACCATGTCAGCCTATATCGCACCGTGCCACCACCGACCGTCCAGAGCGGGTCGAGGACATCCGACGTGACGGCTCGTGCGGTCGATTCCGGGCCTCGATCACTACGTTCGTTTGCAATCGTGTTTGCAGCTTGCAACTTCCATGAGGGCACAGGGGTGCGGTTCAGACCGGGGTACCTGCTCCGAGCGGGGCTGCTAGCTTTCTACCAGCGATGCAGGAGTGTCACCTGCGCTGCTTCTCAATCGCCGCACGGATGTCCGCAGGAACCATGCCCGCATCGAAGTGGGCGATGATCGCACCGGCAGTCATCGCCGGGCGCGGATAGTCGGCGAGCACGAGCGCTTCCCACAGGCTACCGCCCTCAAGGTAGGGATCGCGGGAGTCGTTGCGCTTGGCGTGGGCGATCCGGTGCCGTAGCTCCATGAGGTCTTCGAGCGCCTCGTCCAGATCCGACGGTAGGCCCGAGACGTTGAGGAGATCGGGAAGGTGCTCGCGGAGCTTCGCTCGGGTGTTCTCCTTGACGAGCTTCTCGTATCCCAACGTCTTCGGGCGACCATTGGGCACCGGCACCGTCCGCGTAGCGCCATCGGGCACAGCTTCATTCGCGTACGCCTCCATCGCCGCCACGGCATCGACCACGGTGTCCATCTCGGCCCGCAGGTAGTCGAACGTCATCGGCTCATTGTCTTGGGCCAGCTCGCCGTGCGGGTTGGTCCGAAGATTGCGGTACAGCTTCGGGCGCATTCGCTCTGCCTTGCGGCCGGTTTCCCACGACGAGACCAGCAGCAGTCGTGGCGCGAGGGGCTGATGGAACTGGACACGCGGTTTGCCGGGTCGGTTGACGCCGAAGATCGCCACCAGCGTATCTCCCACCTTGAACCCGCCGACCGTTGCAGCGACGGTCGTTGACCGCGCCCGCCGATCTCCTTTGCGGCCCCGTCCGTTCATCCCGATCTCCTACGCCTGCTCCCTGTTCGAGTGTAGTTGCGAGGCCGGATCCGGCACTCCCGCAAAATCCCGGCCAATCCAGACACCACAACGGAGACGGCGGACCCCAACAACAGATGCAGGCGGAGCGCCGGGCCTACATTGCGCACCGCCACTACGTAGCGGAAGGGCCACCATCGGCGGCATACGCGTCAGCGGCGTCAGCCAGCAGGTCTCCCGGAGGGACTCCGAGAGCATGTGCGAGTTCGATCACACGGGTGGCGCTGATGTTGACGAGGCCCCGCTCCACGCGGGAGATGTATTTGTCGTTGTCGTCACCACCCGTGATGCGCGCACCTAGCTCGAACTGCGTCAGCCCCGCATGTTCGCGGCGCGCGCGCAGCCCGTCGCCAATCACAGCCTGCAAGCGTTCCTGCTGTGGGGTTGTACGCGGCCGGGCCATCCGGGAAGTCTCTGTAGCGACGGCACCCGCGAACACGTATTACAATGCTAGTCATGCAACGGATAGTGCGCCTACTCCTGCTGTGCCCGCCCTTGATCGCCCTGTCCGCATGTTCGGCGGGCGGCACAACCGCGACCACCGATTCAGGGCAAGCGAACAAGACCCAGGCCACGGTTCAGGCCCAGCAGACCGCCCCAGCGGCGTTCAAGCCGATCACATTCAAGGGTTGCGGCAATCGCGTGCTGCCACCCATCGAGCTTCCCGTAGACGCCGTGCTCAAATGGACCAACCCTGACGGGGAGATGACGAACGTCGGAGGGGAAGCCGTGGATCCAGAGTCGAGCGCGGGCCTCGCCAACGTCCTCTCGGTGTCGCCACAGAAAGTGGACCGCGCCGGGGACGAGTTCGTGGAGGCGGGAACGTACAAGGGCGTCGAGGTCTCGATGTACGTACAAAGCGCGTGCTGGTCGCTTCGATTCACCCCATACGAGTAGCCCGCCGGGAGGGCTACTGCGAGAGCTTCTTCGCGAGCAAGAGTCGCGCGACCATGCGGAGCTTCGGAGCACGACAGCCGGCGTCCGTCTCGGAGTCCGGGACCCCCAGCAACTTGGAGAGAATGAGGTTGCTGTTCTTGACGCTGCGCATCGCGTCAACCACGTCCATCCAAAAGGCGGGGTCCACGGCGGTCTCATGGGACATGATCTCGTCCCAATCCACGGTGCCGTAGTTGCCTGCCCCTCGTCCTCGCTGCCGCTCCAACCGACGACGCAGCCTACGCAGGGTATTGCGCTCCACGCCCGCGATGAATGTCGCAAGACTCGAAGCGCCCTCGAAGCCGGGAAGCGCATCCAAGTAGTCGATCCAAAACTCCGCCGCAAGCTCGTCCCTCGTCAACTCGGCACACCAATAGCGGCGACGCTCGTCGTAGAGCTTCGCCCGTTGAAACGCGAGCTTCATCAGGGTCACCTTTTCGGCCATCCTCCAAGAGTTCTTTGTCGGTGGAATATCAAGGGCAATCCCCGACACAAAGACCCAAGGAGGACGAAGCTCGGAGCGCTCGTCCAGCAGAGCCCACGCGACTTTGGTCGCTGCGGTGGAGGTCGCCCTCGTCAATGGGCGACTGACACGCTTCAAGCGCGGCGGTCGCTCTCCCCCGTGAATGGAGAAGCAGCCGCGTGCATCTAGGAGTTCGGCCATCCATATCCAGCTCTCCGGGCCTTCCTCACGGTGGTCCTCGATGAAGAGAGCGAGGTCGAACGTCATCAGGCGGTGATCGAGGTAGCGATGGCCGAAACGGATGCGCTGCCGGAGAGATCGCGGCACGGCGCTCACCGTTCTCCTTCCAACAGCGCTATGAGAGCTGCCCGAGGGACGAGGATGCGACGGCCGATGTTGACGGACGGAATCTCTCCGCTCCGGACGCCCTCATAGGCGCTCCCGCGCGAGATGCGGAGCATCTCGGCAGCTTCCTCAACGGTAAAGACGTGGCGGTGACTGTCGTTGCTCATGGTTCGTAACCTTCCAATGTCGG
>JAOPYU010000019.1 GCA_025964455.1 Thermoleophilia bacterium
ATGACGCGCTGCGCGACCTATATCGACGTCGGCATGGCCAACTCGCCGAGGCCGAGGAGGAGCTTTCAGAGGCTAGGCAGGCATTGACCGACGCCGAGGCCGCCTCGACACTCGCCGTGCCCGCAGAGACGCTCGCAGAGCTACGTGAACGGTTCCAGTTGAACGACGCAGATGCCGAGCAACTCCGAGACGCCCTGCTCGTGGCATTCGCCCAGATCGAGGTCCGTCCGGATTGGGATTGGGACGCATTCCCCGAGCACGACGGCGTCAGTGCGGATCTCGGCGTGGAACGCTACGTTCGACTACGAGACAAGTCATCGCGAGCAGTCGAGTTCGCCGCAACCACCGTCTCCCGCCGCGTGAGGCCCCTCGGCTCGTCCACAACCGACGCAGTGACCTTGGACTTCACCCTCACCGAACCGTTCGCACAGGACCTCGCCCGGGGATTGCGCCCGCTAGTGCCGGATCTCGACCTCGGGCAGATATCGAGTAACGGCTTGGGGACGAAGTCGTCCGCGCCACGACTGAAGCCGCGTACGCGATCGACCTCCTGGGACCTGGCGGTCAGCATGATGACCGGGACGCGCGGGTCGAAGCGTACGTGGAGCGGGTCGGAGTCGCGGATCTCGCGGCACAGGTCGAAGCCGTTGCCGTCAGGCAGGTTCACGTCGAGGACGATCAGGTCGGGCGCATGTGCCAGCTTGGCCCGGGCGTGGGCGATCGTCGGTGCTGCGAGGACCTGGAAGTCGTCGCTGGCGAGGTTCTCGGTGAGGAACGCGAGGATCTGTGGTTCATCGTCGACGACGAGGACCGATGGTCGTTCAGGCATGTGGTGCTCCGCGGAGTAGGGATGTTGCGCCTCAAGATGCATCGACGGACGAACTACACATAGTCGTCGAACAAAACAGAATGCTGCATTTTGCGAACATTTTGTTCGATGGTCGTACGCAGAACACACATGTGTTCAGACGTGGTCGCCGCCTCATCGGAGCATCGGCCACGGGGCAGCGCTGCGGGCCCCGGCGCGGGAAATCGTCACCGACTCGTTGCGGAGGCGCCTGTATCCCGTGACATGGCGGGCCTGCGGGGGCGACGCGAATCATCAGCAGGTGCTCGTGAATTCTTGTTCCAGGCGCACAAAATCGTGCACGCGGCGGGCGAGTGTCAGGAGGTGCTCGACATTTCGTGTGCGAGCGTCAAGAAATCGTGCGCGCGGCGGGAAGACGGCGCGGGGGGGAAGGGTGCGGGGCGCAGGGCGGGGCGGGGTGCGGGGCGGCGGGCGCGGGCCGGTCAGGCGTTGCTGAGGATGGCGAGTTTGTCGCCGACGCGGATGTTGAAGAAGGCGGCCTTGCCTGGGGGCAGCTCGAGGACGGAGTGGGCAAATTTGCCGCCGCGGGACATGCGCCAGGGCTTCAGGTCCTCGACGACGCGGACGACCTGCAGGTGCTGGTCGATGAAGACGGCGTCGATGCTGAAGCGCATGAAGAACATGTGGATCGAGCTGCAGGGCGAGATCCAGAGGCCCTCGCTCGGGGCGAGAGCGCCGCGCCCGAGCAGGCCGCGCATCCGTGACCACATGGTGTCGGCCTTGACCAGGTGCGGCGTGACGATCTCCCCGTGCAGGGCGAGGCGGAAGGTCGCACCGTCGCGCTCATGCGCGAAGGCCCCTTCGGTGGAGTCGTGTCGGTCGGCGTTGGTCATGCGGTGCGGGTACGAGAGCGGCTGCACGGGTCATTCTCCTGATGCGAGCGGATACGGAGCTGGCGCCGGGGAATGACCGGCATCGACAGTCCCGACACCGGGGCCGATGGAAGGCCGTCTTCAGGATCCTGTGCAGGGGTTGTGAAGGTTTGCGAACAACCTGCGTGGGCCACAACCATCGAGTACTACGGAACCGACCGGAAGCGTCCACGATGTCTGACGAACAAACGCCGCAGTCCGACCTGATCGATGATGCGATCAGGCAGGCGGAACGCCAGCTCGAAGCCAAGCTCGAAGCCCTGCGCATGAGCGCCCTGGGTGATCCGACGCCGCTCGCGACGCCACCGTCGGATGATGTCGCGATCCTGCGCCCCACGGGCGGGCCCACGCGGGCGCCGAGCGAGGACGACGTGCGCCCGGCCGATGCGAGCGCCGACGCGGCCGGCTCCTTCGACGTGCCGGACGAGGTGCCGTTCGCGTGGCAGGACGCAGATGCGGAAGGGGAGGACGCGTCCTTCGCGCCGCTCGATCCCTCCGCCACCTTCTCCCCCAGCGACCTGTATGTGCCCGACAGCGACGGCCCGACCGAGCTCGAGCCCACCGCTGACGACGTGCACCCGCCGAGCGCCTGGCTGGAGCCCGAGGCCGAAGCGCCCCGCACCGGAGACGCACCGGGGGTGACCAGCCTCACAGCGATGTGGGAGGAGGAGGCGCCCGCCCCGGCACCACGAGCTTCCCGCGATTCGGTGGGCGCCGACTGGGATCGCCCGGAGCCGGTGCACGCCGCGTGGACCGAGCCGGCCGCCAGCCAGACGCGTCCGGCAGCCCCCGCGCCGCAGGCCGCGCGCTCGGACGCCACGCCGAACATGCCGCACATCCCGTCCGAGGACGAGATGCAGTTCTGGGCCCACACACGCACCGCGCTGCGCAACCTGCAGCAGGTCACCGACTCGATCACGGGACAGGTCACCCGCGACGTCTCGATCCTGGTCGAGCAGGCGGTCAGCGACGCGATCGCACCGACCGAGGGCGGCATGCGTGCGATCCACACGCAGCTCCAGCAGGGCCTGCCCAAGCTCGCCGACCGCTTCGAAGGCGCCGTCGAGCAGGCACTCGTCGGACCCACCAACGGGATCCGCCAGATCCGCGACGAGCTGCCCACGCAGCTCGAGCGCGTCGCCCGCGACCAGCGCGCCTCGTTCCGCGACGACCTCGACGCCACCGCCGGCGCCATCCACGGCGCCGTCCAGGCGGACGTTGCGCACCTGGAGCAGTCGATCGCCGCCAACGTCACGCGCATGGCCGCGACGATGACCGACACCGCGACGCGCGTGGAGCGCGACGTCGACGTGCTCGGCGAATCGGTCGTCCGCTTCGAGCGCGGGATGCACAACGAGTTCGACCGGGTCGAATCGCAGCTGCGCGCCGCGATCGATCGTGTCGAGTCGAGCGTCCGCGACGAGTTCGTCGAGCCGACCGAGACGGTCCGCAAGCTCGACGAGGAGCTGCCGGCACGATTCGGCCGCATCGAGCGAACGCTGCTCGAGCAGCTGCAGAACACGCAGCGCGACCTCTCCTCCGTGCTCACGAGCCTGGTCGACGCGAGCCGCGCGTCGATCGACCGCATCGGTTCGCTCGCCTCGACACTCGACGACGAGCGCGCACGCCGCGTCGACGACGTCGAGACGATCGTCGATACCGTGACCACCGGCTGGGAGGGACTGGCCGGCGCGATGAAGGCACTGTTCCAGCAGGCCGAGGACAACTCGCGTCGCCTCGCGGCGATGGAGCAGCGCCTCGGTCAGATCCGGGACCTCGAGGAGGCCGTCGAACGCTCCATGACCGGATTCGCCGACCACGTCGCCAACCTGCAGCCCGCACCGATCGTGGTCTCGGTCTCACACCCGGAGGCAACGGTCGAGAACACCACGCGCGGTGGCTGGGTGCCCGACACCTCGAGCTGACACGGAAGGAGCTCGCCGCCCGACGGCGAACTTCCAGCCACCACCTACCCATTCCCACACGCGAAGGGGGAGCCGACATCCGGCTCCCCCTTCGTGTGTCCGGCGCGACGGGGTGTGGGAGATCGCGCCGTCCTCCGCGTGGGATGTGGGGAACGCGGAACCTGGTGCGGGTCAGCCGGTCGCGGTGATCGCGGACTGCAGTCGCTTGGCGACGGCCCCGCCGAGCTTGTCGCCGTGGCCGCCGAGCCCGCCGCCGACGGCGACGAGCAGGACCGCCACCGCCACCGCCAGCCCCACGTACTCGACGGTCGACTGACCGCGTTCGCCTGCTCGGACCTTGCGTGTTGCCTGCATCGACTGCTCCTGTTCGTTCGGGGGTGCAGGAGCAATGCTGGCGGTACCCGGCGCACGGGAGTCGCACCGTCCGTGACGAGTTCGTGACAACGCTCCCCCACATCGGTGACATCCGGACCAGTAGGTTCCGCAGCGACCCAGTTCGACCTTCACGACCACCCGGAGCCACACCATGGCAGCGACCGCCGCACCCCAGTCCTCCGCCCACCCCGACACGTCCGCGGTGGCGCCGCTCACCTCGGTCGCGGTGATCGGGTTCGGCACGATGGGCTCGGGGATCGCGCACGCCTGCGCCCAGGCCGGGCTCGACGTGCACGTCGTGGAGCCGAGCGAGGCCGTGATCGAGCGCGACATGGCGGCGATCACCCGCCAGCTCGACAAGGCCGTCGAGAAGGGGCGCATCGACAGCGACGTGCGCGACGCGACGATCGCCCGCATCACTCCCGCGACCGACGTGTCACACGCCTTCGGGGCGCCGCTCATCATCGAGGCGATCCCCGAGCGGCTCACCCTCAAGCAGGAACTGTTCCGCACGCTGGACGAGAACGTCGCCGCGGACGCGATCCTCGCGACCAACACGAGCGCGCTCTCGGTCACCGAGATCGCGAGCGCCACCTCGTCCGCCCACCGCGTCGTCGGCCTTCACTTCTTCAATCCGGTACCCGTGCTGCCCCTGGTCGAGGTGGTGCGAGCCGAGCGCACCTCCGACGCCGCGCTCGCGCATGCATACGCCTTCGTGCAGCAGATCGGCAAGCACCCGATCGTCTGCCGCGACACGCCCGGCTTCGTGGTCAACCGGATCCTCCTGCCGATCATGAGCGACGTCGCCGGGCTCTGGGACCAGGGCCTCGCGAGCGCGCAGGACATCGACGACGCATGCCGCATGGGGCTGAATTGGCCGATCGGCCCGCTCGCCCTGTGCGACCTGGTCGGCCTCGACGTGGCGGTCCACGCGTCGGAGGCGCTCTACGAGAGCACGCGCGAGCCCAAGCACGCCCCGGCACCCGCGATGGTGCGCATGGTCAAGGCCGGCAAGCTGGGCCGCAAGAGCGGCGAAGGATTCTACGAGTACGGCGGCTGAACGCCGCCGCCGACGCGCTCAGCCGAGGTCGCCGGAGGGCAGCTCGTCGTCGCGACGCGCGCGCAGGAGCGCGGCGTGTCGGTGGGAGATCTCGCGAAGGCCCTCGTTCCAGCGCTCGATGGCACGCAGCTCGGTGGCGTCGAAGCGCTGCTCGAGTGCGGAGACGTCGGTCATCCACGTGGCGACCATGTCCTGGATCAGCTGCTCGGGGCGCTCGGTGAGCGAGAGCACCGTGCGACGCCGGTCGTGGGCGTCAGGCGTGCGCTGGACGTAGCGCAGCGCCTCGAGGCGGTCGGTGAGCGCCGTCACGGCTGCACGCGAGAGCGGGATGCGCGAACCGAGCTCGCTCATCGTCATCGGGCCGTGCTCCCACAGGTGGGCGAGCGCGAGCCGCTCGTGCGCGTTGATCGTCAGGCCGCGGAGCCACTGGGCGAACAGCCCTGATGTCGCGACTCCCATCCGGTTCGTCGCGGCAACGACGATCGACGTCGTTGCGAGCCTCGGTGAAGCGGCGATGGTCTCGTTGGTCATGGAAAATTCCCCCGGCTTGGTGAGCGTCGTGCCCGTTCGAACGACAGGCTAGCAAATCCTCACTACGACGCTCGTGCAGCCAACTGTTTGGCGACTCGACGGTGCGGCAGCATGAATACCGCATTCAGATTCTACTCGAACTTGACCATCACTACGTCAAGCTACCACGATTCTGCCCGAAGTAAGTCTTCGCCAACCACATCGGTGCGTTCGAGCGGGTCCGGAATCCCCCATCCGGAGGCTCACCAGGAGGCTCACCACCAGCTGGGCGGCATCTCCGCACTGCGACGACGCGCCGAACGCTGCCCACCGCCACCATTGAACTTCTCGAGTTCTTCGGGCGTCATCGCCCGCAGCTCGTCAGCTTCTTCGCGCGCGAGGTCGCGCAGGTCGGCGAGCACGTCGACGACCTGGGCCCACACGGCGGGGTCGAGGCTGCGCGCATACTCTTCCACGCGTTCGTTCCAGCCGCCGTGGATGCGCGCGAACTCGACCTCGACGCGCTCGGTCACCTCGAGCAGGATGCGACGGCGGTCCGTGGGATCCGGCACGCGCTTCACGAACCCGAGACGCTCGAGCCGATCGGTGAGCGTGGTGACGGCCGCCCGCGAGAGCGGGATGCGCCGACCGAGGTCGGTCATCGTCATGCGACCGAACTCCCAGAGGGTCGAGATGGCCTGCATCTCGTGGCCGTTCACACCCCAGCCGCGCCGCAGCTGCGAGGAGAGCGAATCCGTCGTGCTGATGAAGCGCTGCAGGAAGCGCGCGGCGTGACCCGGCTCGCGACCGAGCTCACGGACGTCGCGTCGCATGAGCGCGACGACCTCGGTCCAGCTTCGCTTGTCCTGTGCTGCATTCATCTTCGAGCCCTTCGTGACTTCAGGCGGGGACCTGCGCCAGCGCCTGGAGGTCATCATCGCTGAATTCCGCCAGACGGTTCGCATGTCGTTCGTTGTGAAGATTGAACCGTTGCAGGAAATCGACGATCGTGCGCCACTGGTCGGCGTCGTACTCGCCGCACAGGGCGCTGGCATCCTCGATCCACGGCATCACGACCGGGTGCATGCGCGACATGTCGTCATCAGCGAGGCGCACCACGGTGCGGCGGCGATCCTTGGGGTCGGAGCCGCGGATGACGATCCCAGCGTCCTCCATCCGGTCCACCAGCGTCGTCACCGCCGCGCGCGAGAGCGGGATCCACGAGCCGAGCTCGGTCATCGTGAGCGGACCCTGCGACCAGAGCGCCGCCAGCGCGAGGCGCTCGTGGGCGTTGAGGGAGAGCGCCCGGCGCATCTGCGCGGTGTATGAATCGAAGGCCGTGCTGACCCGGAACAGGAGCGTGATGATCGCTCGCGTGTCGGTCGGATCCGGAAGGGTTGTTGCTGCCTGCGCCATGTAACGGACTCCCGTCGTCGCGGCCCGGTCGGGCACGCGTAGGTCGTGCGACCTATCTACGCGATGGATCGTAGCGCGGTTGTGCGACACATGGACCGTCAGGTCCACTCCATTGTCAGATGGCCCATGCAAGGGGCATCCGACCGGAGACGGAGGAACGTGGACCATGGCAGTGAAGTGCCTGCATCCGCCGGTCGGGCGCTCCGAGCGCGCCGTCGCGTGAACCAGCCACGACCAGCTGGCGAAGGTGGGAGGTGTCGGCAACCGTGGCCTGTGGGTAGGAGCCTCGCGTTGCGTTGTAGAACGTCGTTCCTGCATGGGCATCCTCGACAACATCGGCAAGGGCAAGAAGCGACCGGGCTCCCCGGCCGCTCGTGCCCAGGCGCGTCCCGCCTCCAGCTCCGCCACCGGCGGCGCAGGCAGTGCTGCCACGGGATCGGCGCGACCTCGCCCGGCCGGTGCACCGGGATCCAAGGGCCCTGCCGGCAAGGGCGGCGCCAAGGGTGCTGCCGCGTCCCGGATCCCCGGCCGCAAGCGCAAGGGCACCGCCGTCTCGCAGAAGGAGCGGGTGCAGAGCGCCGCCGCTCCCCTCCACGATCGCCGCAGGCGCCTCGTGGGCGCGCGTGAATCCACGCTGCGCGACCTCGGCGGGTTGATGCTCGAGATGTACAAGCGGAACCGCTTCCGCGAGGAGCTGCTGCTCGACAAGTGCGAGGAAGTCCTCGCCATCGAGGTCGAGATCGCGCACGTGGACCAGCGCCTGTTCCAGCTGGCCCCGCCCAACGCCGCCGGCATGCGCCCGATCGGGCGCTGCGACTGTGGCGCGCCGATCCATCCGGGCCAGAACTTCTGCGGCGTCTGTGGACGCTCCTTCGCGACGATGACCCAGTCGCGCTCGTGCACCCGCTGCGGCGCCGGCCTGCGCCCCGGCGACCAGTTCTGCGCGACCTGCGGCACGGAAGCGCCCGACGCGCTCCAGACCATCGAGGCGGCCCCCCAGGGGGGCGCGCACCTCGCGACGCCGTCCATCGATGCCGCCACGATCGCCTCGAGCGCGGTGAGCGAGACCGTCGTGATCGACGCGGTTCCCTCCGAGCCGACCTCGTTCGACACGCCGCCGCTCGATGCCCCGTCGCTGACCGAGGATCCCGGCCCGGCGCCCATGGCCGAGGCCTTCGAGCACGAGCCGGCGCACCAGGCGCCGCCAGCACCGCCAGTCCCCCCGGTCGACGCACCCGAATCGGTCGCGACGATCGAGGACGCGATCGAAGAGGCGACGGTCATCCTGCCGCCGCCGCCGAGCATGCCCGCACCGGCCCCGGCGCCGGCGCCGGTTCACGAGTCACCCGCGGCCTCCCCCACCCCCGTCCTCGAGCCGATCTCCGACGCCGATCTCGCCGACGCCATCGAGCGCGACGACTCGAGCTTCGAGCAGCCAGCCGGTCCGATCATCCTCGACCCGTCGGCACCTGCGCCGGGCGCGGAGCCCGAGCTGCCGTCACCGGCCCCCGGCCTGGTCGAGTCCAGCGACCCCGCGGGCTTCGACTGGTCAGCAGCGCCGGCCAGCGCCGAGCCGGCCATGGACGCTGCGGTCGATGCGATCCCGGACACGGACACCGGATTCGTCGGCCTGTCGCTCACCTCGAGCGTGCCGCCCCCGCCGATCGTGGACCCGGTGGCGCTCGCGCCGATCGATCCGCCGCCGATCGATGCCCCGCCCTTCGACCTGCCGCCGACCGACGCGCCGCCGTCGATCCAGCAGACCGACGAGCCGGAGCTTGGCGCGCTGAGCCGCCGCCTCGGCAAGGACGCGCGATCCTTCCGCGCGCCGCGCCCGGACAAGCCGGCGAAGGCCGAGAAGGCACCCAAGCCAGCCAAGCCGGCGAAGGCCGAGAAGCCCGCGAAGGCTCCGAAGCCGGCCGCCGACACGAGCGGCGCGAACGCCGCCAAGGCCGCCAAGGCCGCCGAGCGCGCCGAGGCCAAGGCACTCGCCGCCGAGCAGAAGCAGCGAGCCAAGGACGCCAAGGCGCGCGCCAAGGAGAAGGCCAAGGCCGCTCGCGACAGTCGCAAGCGCGGCGGGGGCGCGTGACGCCCGAGGATCCCATGGACGAGCACGGCGACGTGGAGGAAGGCGGCTTCGAGCCGACATCCATCGGCGTCGGCATGGGCGGGTCGTGCCCGAACTGCCGCGCCCCCGTCGACCTCGGCCAGGAGTTCTGCCTCGAGTGCGGCGCTCCCATCCGCTTCTCGCCCCGAACCCGCCGGCCGCAGCGACGCCCCGGCGGCGCCGTGACGACCACCACGAGCACGCCGCCCCCGGGCGCATCCGGATTCCCGTGGATTCCCTTCCTCGTCGTGCTCGCGCTGATCGGCGGCGGCCTCGTGCTTGCACTGGTGGGCGGCGACGACGGCGCCAAGTCCAAGGCGTCGGGCTCGACCGAATCGC
>JAOPYU010000028.1 GCA_025964455.1 Thermoleophilia bacterium
CTCGGCGAGCATCGGGTGCGCCTGGATCGAGAAGGCGATCGTCTCGACCGTGCTCTCTGCCTCGAGCGCCGTGACGCCCGCGCTGATCATGTCGCTCACGTGCCCACCGACCATCACGACGCCGAGCAGCTCGTGCCAGCGCTCCTCGTAGATGACCTTCACGAATCCGGTGGTGTCACCGTAGATCTGCGCGCGGCTGTTGGCTGCGAAGGGGAAGGTGCCGACCTTGATGTCGTCACCGTACTCCTCGCGCGCCTGCTCCTCGGTGAGGCCGACGGCCGCGATCTCCGGGTCGGTGTAGACCACGCGCGGGACAGCCTTGTAGTCCACGAGCGCCTGGTGGCCCATCGCGTTCTCCGCGGCGACCTCGCCCTCGCGGCTGGCGGTGTGCGCGAGCTGCCACTTGCCGGCGCAGTCGCCGATCGCGTAGATGTGGGAGACGTTGGTGCGCATCTCCTCGTAGGTCGCGATGCCCGCGCGCGGGTCGTAAGAGACGCCCGCGGCCTCGAGGTTGAGGTCCTTCACGTTCGGCACGCGACCCGTGGAGACGAGCACGATGTCCGCCTCGACGCTGCCGGCATTGCCCTTGGCGTCGGTGAAGTGGGCGGTGACGCCACTGGCTGCGCCCTCGAGGCGCTCCACCTTGGAGCCGAGCTGCAGGGTGATCTTCTTGCGCTTGAACTCCTTCTCGAGCGCCTTGCTGGCGTCAACGTCCTCCATGGGGACGAGGTGGTCGAACATCTCGACGATGGTGACCTCGCTCCCGAAGGACGAGTAGATGCTCGCGAACTCGCAGCCGATCACGCCGCCGCCGAGCACGAGCACGCGCCGGGGCTGCTCCTCGAGCGCGAGCATGCCGGTGGAGTCCAGGCAGCGCTGGTCGTCGATGCCCGGGATCGGCGGACGGCCGGGCAGCGAGCCCGATGCCACGATCGCCTTGTCGAACGTGATGCGGTCGCTACCGACCGACACCGTGTTGGCGTCGACGAACTGCGCCATGCCCTGCAGGTAGTCGATCCCGTTCGCCTTGATGAGGCCGCCCACGCCGCGCGTGAGCCCCTCGACCACCTTGTTCTTGTTGCGCGTGGCCTTGCCGAAGTCGAGCTCGACACCCGACGCGACGACGCCGAACGCCTCGGCCTTCTTGAAGTGGTCGAGCAGCCATGCGGAGTGCACGAGCGCCTTGGTCGGGATGCAGCCGACGTTGAGGCAGGTACCGCCGGGCACGTCGCGCCCGTCGATGACGGCGACCTTGCCGCCGAGCTGTGCTGCACGGATCGCGGCGACGTATCCGCCGGGTCCTGCTCCGATGACGAGGACGTCGTAGTGGGCACTCATTGCCTGCTGCTCCTGGATCGATGAACGAATCTCCGGCCGCACGGCGCGCATCTCGCGCCAGCACGGATCCACCATGCATCCTACGCCACGGCCCATGCTCGCCGCGCGAACCGGCGGCCGCTGTGACCTGTGCAATTTCGATGACCCCTCGATCGTTTCTGCACAGTCGGGGAGCAGACCCCACCCGATCGGACGCGTCGTGTACGGATGCGATCACCCCTCGATCGTTCCGTACAACTGGTGGTGGGCCTCGGGAGGCGGGCGGCGGGAGGCCGGACCGAAATGGGGCCGGGCGATCGTCGCGCACGCGGCCGCGGGGCATCCCGGCACCTCAAGGCGACCCGCGCGGGCGCCGATGCGCCTCCTGATGTCCCCCATCGACCCCACCCCGCCGCCGGCACCCGGTCTGTGGCGTGCATACCGGCCCGCTATCTGGGCGTTCGCCATCGCGAGCGTCCTGGTGTGGGGCAGCGCGGCCTCGGCTCCCTCGGGCGCGGAGCTGTGGATGGTCGTCACGCTGGTGCTGCTCGGCAATCTCGCCGACCTCGCAGCCGTGCGCATCCAGGCAGGCATGCGCGTCAGCGCCGCGCACTTCGCCGCGCCGTTCGCGGTGATCGCCGCGAGCGTCCCGGGCGGGCTGGTCGCAGCTGCTGCCTGCCTGCTCGGCCGGCTCGTGTTCAACCGACGCGACTGGAACCTGTTCGACATCGGTGTCAACGTCACGGCAGCGAGCGTGTGCGGCACGGTCTGGGAGCTCTCGAGCGCGGCGCCGGGCGACGACCTGGTCCTGCCGAGCGTGCTGACGGTCGTCGCCTTCGCGCTGGTCCGATCGCTCGTGAATGCCGGGTGGGCGCAGGAGGCGCGCTCGCGCGGCATCGACATCCCGCCGCTCACGGTGCCGATCGGCCGGCTCATGCTCGCCGCCGCCATGCTCTTCACGCCGGCGATCGCGCTGTTCCAGATCGACCAGGCGGGCCCCGCCGCGGCCATCACGCTGCTTGCGCTGCCGTTCCTGGCCACACAGTTCCTGATCCGCCAGTTCGGACGCGAACGCGAGCTCAACCGCCAGCTCGAGGCCGCCAACCTGAGCCTCACCGAGTCGCTCGTCAACGCGCTCGATGCGCGCGACCCGTACAGCGCGGGCCACTCGATCGCAGTCGCGGTCTACAGCCGCGACATCGCCCGCGAGATCGGCCTGCCGCAGGACCTGGTCCGCAGCACCTACCTCGCCGGGCTGCTCCACGACATCGGCAAGATCGCGGTGCCCGACGCCATCCTGCGCAAGCCCGCCGCGCTCACGGACGAGGAGTTCGAGGAGATCCGCCTGCACCCCACCATCGGTGAGCAGATCCTCGAGCCGAGCGAACACCTCCAGGACGTGCTGCCTGGCGTGCGACACCACCACGAGCGCATCGACGGCAAGGGCTACCCCGACCGCCTGCGCGACGCCGACATCCCCCTGCAGGCGCGGATCATCTCGGTCGCCGACGCCTACAACGCGATGACGAGCGATCGCCCCTACCGCGACGCCATGCACCCGGAGCTCGCACAGCGCATCCTCCTGCAGAACCAGGGCATGCAGCACGACCCCTTCCTCGTCGCCGCCTTCCGTCGCGTGCTCGCGACCCGCGGCGCCGAGTACGCAATCGCCCAGGGCGAGGAGTTCGCGACGTCCACGCGCCTGCGCGACCTCATGCGCTCGGCTGCCGAAGCCGCCGAGGCGAGTGCTCGCGGCGACATCCTCGGCGGTGACTACCGACGACTGGACGCGGTGTGAGCCGCCCGCCGCTCGGGCCACCGTGGCGGGTGGACCGTCGCTCGGGCCTGCTCGTGCCGGGCTTTCGCAAGTGCTTCGACCCGGCGCTCAGCGAGGGACTGACATCGTGGCTCGGCCTGCCGGTCGGCCGCTTCGACATCGTGGCGAGATCCGACGGCGCGGTGGAGCTGCGGTACCGACGCTGGCCAGTGGTGGACGTCATCGCCCACCCTCCGGATGCGTCGCCCGCGCCGATCCCGGCCGAAGGGTTTCTGCAGTTCGGCTCTCGACGCCGACGATTCTGTCGGTTTGCGCTGACTTCGACTGACACGTAACTTTCTGCTCAAGATCCAGCCTGCTCGTGCCGACAACTTCTGGGAACCACGAAAGGGCAAACCCGCCGCGAGGCGGGGGCGCAAAGCCACGGGCCTCGACCACCGGCAGCCGAGAGATCGGACCGGGCGCGAGGAAGCCGAGCTGCCGAATGGAGAGCAACCTCGAACGGGCAAACTCGCGGCGACGCGGGGGCGCAAAGCCCACGGGCCTGGGTGTCGGGTTGGTGTCGCGCAACGTGCGGCACTCGCCGATGACCAGGTGGCCGGGCTACCGAACGGACGCTCGTTGACGTTTTCCTGTTGACGAAGTCTCGAAAGGGGTCCTCATGCGGTGCATGTGGTTCACGAAGACGGAGAGCAAGGTGACGGGTTCGGCCACGCGAGTGGTGGAGTTCGGGCCGAGCCACTCCGGGCTGCGTGACGCGCACCCGGCGTGAGTTCGACCCTCGAGACCGAGCAATTTCACGGTCCTCTACTCCCCTCTCGACCCAGCGTTTGGGCGCCTCCCCCCTCCCCCTCTGCCCTCCACGCTTGCCGGCGGGTCGGCCTCGGTTCTCGAGGTCGGCCCGCCAGTCGTTTTCCGCACTCCGGGTCGTTTCACGGGACCCGACGCGGAGACATCTCCAGGGAACCCGATGACCCCGGAGAGGTGACTGACGATGGACGAGGCGGCGATCAACGAGCGACTCGTGACGCACATCCAGCAGGCCCATGCGATGGAGCGCGCCCAGCTCGGGGAGCTGCGAGCCCTCGCGAGCGAGGTGGAGCTGGCTTCGGTGCGCGGGCTCCTCGAGCGACACCACGAGGCGACCGAGGAGCATGCGCGCCTCTTGGAGGCCCGGCTGGGCGAACTCGACGCGAGCGGTTCGCTGCGCCTGCTGACGCAGTCGATCGTCGCGTCCCTGCCCAAGCTCGTCATGGATCGGGTGCGCCCCGATTCAGAGCGCGCGATCCTGCGCGACGCGATCATCGCCGAGGCGATGGAGTACGCCGCATACCTGCTTCTGGAGGCCGAAGCGATCCGCTGCGGGGACGAGGACACCGCGCTGCTCGCGCAGACGCTGCGCCAGGCCGAGCGCGACATGCGCGACGAGCTGATGACGTTCTGGAACCAGGCCGTCGACCACGACATCGACCGGATCGCCGGCGACGGCGATGGGCCGAGCCGCACGCGCGCGGCCCGCGAGATGCTCATCGACCACCTGCGCGACGTGCATGCGCTCGAGCGCAACGCGGTCATCATGCTCTCCACGGTGCTCGCGACGGTCGAGGACGAGCTCGCGACCGAGCGCGTCACCGATCATCGCGACGCGACCGAGCGCCATGCCGAAGCGATCAGCGAGCGCCTCGGCGAGCTCGGCTCGGGCCCGTCGATGCGCAAGCAGGCGCAGGGGTACGCGTTCGCCGCGGTGAAGGGACCCGTCAACCTGGTGCGCGCCGAACGCGCCGCCAAGGACCTGCGTGACATGTACGTCGTCGAGCACATGGAGCTCGTCGCCTACCGACAGCTCGAAGTGCTCGCTGATCGCGCCGGTGACGAGCGCACGGCATCGATCGCCCTCGCCCACATGGACGAGGAGGCCGCCATGGCGCTCTGGCTCGAGCGTGAGACCGCGCGGTTCCTGCTCGAGACGATGGCCAAGCAAGGCTAATCCCCATGAAGACAACGGGGGGCGAGTGGACACCGTCCACTCGCCCCCCGTTCGTCGTTCGATCGTACGTGTCAGTCGATGCTGACGAAGCGCGCGACCTGGACGCGACGCTGGTTGGCGAAGTCGCGGTTCGAGAACGTCAGCGACGTGGCGACGCGGCCATCAGCGGCGGCAATCACCCGACGGCCGAAGGACGTGAGCGCGATCCGCGCCACCTTGGTGCCGGCAGCTTCGAGGGTCACTGTCGTCGTGCCCACGACCCGGGTGCCGACGCGGAGCGTGACGACCGAGATGCAGTCCTCCGCGCAGCTGAGCGTGAAGGTCACGCCGCGCGAGAGCCACAGCGATCGGTCGATCGAGTAGTTGCCGACCGCCACGGCGGGACCCTTGACGTCGTCGGTCACCTGGCCGACGGCCGTCAGCGAGGTGATCGTGCCCGACCGACCGATGCGCGGTGACGCGGCAGCGATCGAGGCGGTCCCGGTCGTCTGATTGATCGAGTACAGGCGCACGCCCGTGAAGGACGGCGACGAGAATGCGGCGTAGCCGGTCTGGTCCGCTGCGATGTCGTAGTGGACGAGCTCGGTCGCATCGAGTCCCAGCGAGCCCACGGTCGTGAGCGTTCCCACGTTGGGCGGGCTCACGCTGACGAGCGTGTCACGCGCGCTGTCGATGGCCAGCAGGGTCGTCGTCGCGGGTGCTGCAGCTCCGAACACGCTGTTGGTGTACGCCGCAGCGCCGATCGTCGGGTTCGACCCGGCGCCGGCATCCCCGGCACCGTAGGCGAGCGGCCCGTCGACGAACACCGTGCCGTCGCTGAGCCGGTACCGGAAGTTCTGCTCGGTATCGGATGTGATCCTGATGGCATCGGCCACCGGGTTGAAGTCGAAGCCGAAGGTCGTGCCGACGATGGCGAGCGGCCCTGCCACGAACTTGGTGTCACCGGAGCTGCGATTGATGATCAGGATGCGTCCCGTGCTGGTCAGCGCGTAGAGCTGGCCGGTGGCCGGGCGCGTATCCATGCCGACGATGGTCTCGTTGGCCAGCAGGCCGTTGATCGGCTCGCTGTCGAGGATGCGGTTGGGCGCCTGGGACGTGAAGCTGATGAGCGTGTTCTCGGGCGTGGTCGCGTAGAACTTCTCGGCGGCCGAGGCGGCCGGGGCAGCGCAGAGCGCCGCGGCCAGGACCGCGACGCCGATGCGGGCCGATCGGAGGGGGTGTCGCAACTTCATGGGTCGTCCGTTTCCGTGGTGTCGACGCGGCAGCCTGCCGCCTGATCACGGAGAGGATGTCATCGAGGGAGACCCGATTTCGGCGATTCACGAATCCACGGGCCGAAAGCTGACCGATCCGCGTGACAGCTCACGGAACCTGTCGGACGCCGCGAAACCGGACACCACTCTCAGTGCGTAGTCGCGCGGCGGGACGGCTCAGAGCATCGACGTGGGATCCTCGAGGTGCTCGACGAGCGACTGCAGGAACCGGGCTCCGACCGCGCCGTCGACCGTGCGGTGATCGCACGTCAGCGAGATGGTCATGATCGGGCGGATCTCCACGCGACGGTCGACGACCACCGGCGTGTCGACGGTCGCGCCGACGGCGAGGATGCCGGCCTGCGGCGGGTTGAGCACGGCCGTGAAGCTGTCGATGCCCATCATGCCGAGGTTGGAGATCGAGAACGTGCCGCCCTCGAAGTCCATCGGCTGCAGCTTGCCGTTGCGCGCCTTGTCGACGAGCACCTTGCGGTCAGCGGCGATCTCGCGCACCGTCTTGGCGTGCGCATCACGGATGACCGGCACGACCAGCCCGGCATCCGTGGCGACGGCCAGCCCGACATGGGCGGCGTCGAAGCGCAGGATCGCGTCGCCAGCCCAGTGGGCGTTCATCTCGCGGTGGCGACGCAGGGCGACCGCAGCGGCCTTGGTGATGATGTCCGACACGGTGGGGCGGACGTCGCCCTCCCCTGGGCGTGTTGCCTTGTCTGCTGCCAGCGATGTCAGCATGCGGGCACGCAGCTGGTTGGCGGCCGTCATGTCGACGGTGCGATTGAGGATGAACGAGGGGGCCGTCCACGCCTCGCCGAGCCGGCGCGCGATGGTCTTTCGCATGGAGGTGAGCTCGACACGCTCGACGCCCTCGCTGGCGGCGACCGGGGCTGCTGCGGTCGAGGGCGCGGCAGCTGCAGCGCCCTGCTGGGCGAGGCCTTCCAGGTCGCGCGCGACGATGCGCCCGTCGGGGCCGGAGCCCG
>JAOPYU010000036.1 GCA_025964455.1 Thermoleophilia bacterium
AGTTCCCAGGAAGACGACGTCGAGGTCCATTCGGGACAGATCGTAACGATCCCATCCCGAACGGACCTCGACGGTCACGCGATGTGGCGGTGCGCTACTCGACCGGCTCGGTCTTGAAGCCCACGTGGATGTGGTCGTCGTGGTCGGCTGCCGCGAAGGACGGCATGCCGAGATCCCACAGGGAGATCAGCTCCGCGGACTGCATCGCCTCGGGCAGGAGCAGCAGCTCCTTGACCGCCTGCTGGGTCCGGCTGCCCGGGCCCTGGTGGCCGACGATCGGCTCGCCGTCGAGCGCGGCGATGTCGACCGCCTGCCCGAACGAGTGGAGCGAGACGTTGCCGCCCGAGGTGTAGACCCCGTGGCCGCTGATGATCGACGAGACCGCCACCGTGTCGAAGCGGTTCGCCACGAACTGGATGGTCACGAGCACGCGCGGATCCACCAGGCCGGCCGCGATGTCGCTGCGTCCGCCGTCGTAGATCTCCACGTCCTTGTCCGCGAGGATCCGATCCTCGATCTCGCGGCGCGCCGCAGGATCGTCGAGGCCCTTCACCACTGCCTTCGTGCCGAGGGCATCGAAGTAGTCGGCGAGGAACAGTGCCCGACGCGTCAGCGCCAGGTGGTTCTCACCGGCGAAGTAGGCGCGGAGCGCGGCACCCGCGTTCTCGGACCCGGCGAGGTAGGCGGCGAGCGTCGCCACCTGGTCCGCCTGGTCGCCGCGGGCGACGTTGCCGTCGTCGTTGCCGTCCGTACCGAACTCGGCCCACTGGGCATCGGTCAGTCGCTGGCCTGCGAAGCCACCGGCGACCGGGTCCCCCCAGCGCGAGTCGAGCCACGAGACCGACGCGAGCAGCGACCAGTCCACGCCGCTTGCCTTGGCGGCAGCGAACAGTGCGTCCGCCTCCTCCTGGGGCAGCTGCGGCTGGGTCGGGATGCGTCCCGCCGGGGTGTACTGCTCGCGGAACAGGCGAGCGTCGCGGAACGGCGCGGCGGCGAACTGCTTGGCCTTCACGAGCTCGTGCGTGCGCTCGGTGGTCGCGTCCACCTCGGGCTTCGGAGCAACCGGCGCGGGCGCCTTCGGCTTCGGAGCGACCGGCTTGGTCGTGACGGGCTTGGTCGTGACCGGCTTGGTGCCCGTCGTGCCGCCGCCCGTGCCCGTGGTGCCGTCCTCGGTCGTGCCCGTGGGCGGAACCGGGTCGGCGGGCGTCGGAGTCGTCGTGCCGGACGTGCCGGACCCCGTCGTGTCCGTCGGCGGGACCGGATCGGTCGTCGTCGTCGACCCGCCACCCGTGGTGCCGGTGGTATCGGTCGGCGTCACCGGATCGGCAGTGACGGGTGGCACGGCGCCGCCGCCTCCACCTGCCCCGTCGCCCGTGGGGGCGGGGTCGGTCGGGACCACCGGATCAGGTGCGGTGGGTGCGGGATCCGGTGCGTCGGTGCCGGCGCCGTCCTGCGAACCTGGCGGGCACAGCGTGTGATCGAGCGCCAGTTCCTCCTGGCTCACGGCGCGGTCCCCGACCACGCACGCGGGCCCTTCGGCCAGCACTGATGACGCCCCGAACGTCGCCACGACGGCGGCTGACGAGAGGCTTGCAATCCAGATCAGCGAACGGCGATGTCGCTGGAGCTTACGCATGTATGAGTATCCTTCGGTGCGGTGGGTGCCGGTCACTATCGGCAGCTTGCAAGAAGACTTGACCGATGTGGATTCGGCCCGGCGGTCATCAGGTGGAACCCCTCTTGGCCCGAAACCTTGTCGGAGTTCACGAAGTCCTTACGGATGTCCAACGGAACCATGTAACTGCAGTCTCGGCCAGCTTTGTGATGGCTCGAATCGAGGTTCTGACGGTCAGGTGGGCCAAAGCACCCACGATCGGTTCCACGTACGCGATGCAGCTCGGTGCGCTCGCAGGCCCGGGTGTGGATCGGTAGGCTCGAGGCACGCGCCCCTGTAGCTCAGTGGATAGAGCATTGGCCTCCGAAGCCATGCGCGCTGGTTCGACTCCAGCCAGGGGTACTGCTCGGGCGCCGCGTGGCGCTGGCGACCCGTTGGGCCCGTGGCCCGCCGGGGTACAGGAGTCACCAGGTGCCGCTCATCCCCCGCATCCGACGAGGCCCGCGAGGCCCCAAGCTCCCCGCCGCGGTCCAGGACCGTGCGCCGCGGATCGAGCGCGTCGAGCTGCCCGCGGTGGAAGACGGCGAGCGCGGGCTGCGCTGGCTCAACATCGAGCGCCCCGGCCAGGTCGAGATGCGCGCGCTTGCCGAGGAGTTCGACTTCCACGAGCTGGACTACGAGGACGTGCTCTCCCGCCGCCAGCGGCCGAAGGTCGACGAGTACGCCGAGTACCTGTTCGTCGTGCTGCACTTCCCGCGCTACGACAAGAGCGCCGGGCGGCTGGGCACGGCCGAGCTCGACATCTTCATCGGGCCCGACTTCCTGATCACCTGTCCGAACCAGCCGCTCCGCGCGCTCGGTCGGGTCTTCCACCGCAGCGAGAACGATGCCGAGTTCCGCGCCGAGCTGTTCGCGAAGGGGCCCGGATTCGTCCTCTACACGGTCCTGAGCGAGCTGTTCGACTACTGCTTCCCGATCCTCGACAAGATCGGCCACAAGCTCGACGAGATCGAGGACGGCATCTTCGAGGGGCGTGCCAAGGAGATGGTGCGACAGATCTCCAACGCCAAGCAGGAGATCATCGCGTACCGCAAGATCATCGGCCCGGAGCTCGCGACCCTCCGCGTGCTCGAGGCCAAGACGGCCTCCCGGTTCCTGCCCGGTTCGCTCGAGGTCTACTTCGACGACGTGATCGACGCGGGCCAGCGCGTGTGGGACATCCTCGAGAACTACAAGGAAGTCGTCGAGGCGCTCGAGAGCACGAACGAGACGGTCGTCCAGCACGGCCTCAACGACACACTGCTCGTGTTGACGGTGCTCAACGCCGCGGTGCTCCCGATGACGTTCGTCACAGGCCTCTACGGCATGAACGTCGATCTCCCGTTCCAGGACAACCGGCACGCCTTCACGATCATCCTCGGCATCATCGGGCTCGTCGTTGCGACGTTCGTGCTCGCCTTCCGGCGCTGGCGGCGGTTCTGAACCGCTCGCTGTAAGGGTTGCCTTACGCTGCCGGGGCGCATTGTGTATGGTCGCCCTGCCGCTACCGATGGCGGCATGTCCACCCCCGTGCAAGGAACCCCCATGTCTCCCCTCCCCTCCGTCGGCCGACGCGCGCTCGCGGTCGCCGCCACCCTCGTGTTCGCCGCCACCGTCGCCGCCGGTTGTGGCAATGACGACTCCGACTCGAAGTCCGGATCGAAGGCCGATTCGGGTACGAAGCTCGTCATCTATTCCGGCCGCGAGAAGAAGCTCGTGGACCCGCTCTACAAGGAGTTCGAGCGCTCGTCCGGGATCGACCTGGAGGTTCGCTACGCCGAATCGCCCGCGATGGCCGCCCAGCTGCTGGAGGAAGGCGACAAGTCCCCAGCGGACGTCTTCTACTCCCAGGATGCCGGCGCCATCGGTGCCGTCGAGGAGCTGCTCGCGCCCCTGCCCGACGGCATCGCCGACGAGGTCGACGCCCAGTACCGCGACAACAAGGGGCGCTGGACGGGCGTCACCGGCCGAATCCGCACGCTCGTCTACAACACCGACGAGCTCAAGGAGGGCGACCTGCCGGATTCGGTCCTCGGTGTCACGGACCCGAAGTGGAAGGGCAAGATCGGGGTAGCGCCGACGAACGCGTCGTTCATCGCCTTCGTGAGCGCGCTGCGCCTCGACAAGGGCGACGACGCGGCCAAGGACTTCCTCGAGGGCCTCGTGGCGAACGAGCCGAAGATCTACGAGAAGAACGGCCCGATCGTCGATGCGGTCTCCAAGGGCGAGGTCCAGATCGGGCTCGTCAATCACTACTACCTGTACGAACGACTCGCCGAGGATCCCGATGCCCCCGTGGCCAACCACTTCTTCGAGGCGGGCGACGTCGGCAACCTCGTCAACGTGTCGGCGATGGGCATCCTGAAGACCAGCGAGCACAAGGAAGCAGCCCGCAAGCTGATCGACTTCATGCTCCACGACGGGCAGCGGTTCATCGTCGAGGAGGCTCCGGAGCGCGAGTACCCCCTCGTCGTCACCGAGGAGATCGAGTCGAACGAGCGCTACACCGAGCTGCCGCCGCTCGACCAGAACGAGGGGCCGGACGTGGAGCTGTCGGACCTCGGCGCCGAGCTCGAGACGACCGTCGGCTTCATCCGCGACTCCGGGCTCACGAGCTGACGCCCGACCAGCAGACGCCCCGCTCCACGGGGGCACGCCGGGACCCGGAGCGACGCCGTGCGCTCCGGGTCCTGCGCGTCCTCGCGCTGTTCACCGTGGCGCTCCCGCTCGTACCGCTCACGTACCTGGTGGTGCGCGGCGGGGGTGCGGGGGCCGACGCCTGGCGCGCCACCCTCGAAGGGGGACTGGTGGGGATCGCCGCGCGGAGCCTGCTGCTCGCCGGCCTGGTCGCCGTCGGCACGGTGCTGATCGCGGTGCCGTGGGCATTCCTCGTGGTGCGGAGCGACCTGCCTGCGCGTCGGGTCTGGGGTCTCGTCGGTGCCCTCCCCCTCGTCGTGCCGAGCTACGTGGGTGCCTTCGCGCTCGTGGGCGCCTTCGGCCCACGCGGCATGCTGCAGGGGATGCTCGAGCCGCTCGGCGTCGCTCGCCTGCCCGAGATCTACGGGTTCGGCGGCGCGCTCGCCGTGCTCGTGCTGTTCACCTACCCCTACGTCCTGCTGCTCGTCTCGGCCGCATGGCGTCGCACGGACACCTCGCTCGAGCGTGCGGCCCGTGGCATGGGCCGGACCCCGTGGCAGGCGTTCCGCGTCGCGACCCTCCCCCAGCTGCGCTCGTCGATCGTCGCCGGCGGGCTGTTGAGTGCGCTCTACGCGCTCGGTGACTTCGGGGTCGTGTCGATCATGCGCGTCGACACCTTCACGCGGCAGATCTACCTGCGCTACGGCGCCCTGTTCGACCGTGAGGGAGCGGCGATCCTCGGGCTGGTCCTCTGCGCGCTGACCTTCGGCGTGATCCTGCTCGAGCGACGCGTGCTGCGCGGCGACCAGCGTGGGGCGCGCGAACGCATCAACGCGCGCGACTCGCTGGCGGTCGTGGCGCTCGGCCCCTGGAAGTGGCCCGCGCTCGTCTTCGTGACCACTGTCAGCGCATTCGCACTCGTCGTGCCGCTCGCCGTCCTGGCGTGGTGGCTCGGCACGCTCGGAGTCGACGGGGAGTGGGGCGCTCGCCTCACCGAGACGCTCGCCGCCATGGGCGGATCGTTGCTCGCCTCCTCGCTCGGAGCCGCGGTCGCTGCGGCGCTCGCCGTGCCGGTCGCGCTGCTGCTCGTGCGCGCGCCCGGGCGCCTGCCGTCGACGGTCGAGGCCATCGTCTACTCCGGGTACGCGCTCCCGGGCCTGGTCGCTGCCCTCGGGCTCACGTTCTTCGCGACGCGCACCGCCTTCTGGCTGTACCAGACGCTCGCGCTGCTCGTAGTCGCATACGTGATCCGTTTCCTCCCGCAGGCGGTCGGTGCCACCCGTGCAGCACTCGAGCGGGTCAATCCCACCCTTGAATCCGCTGCGCGCGGCATGGGCATGGGCCCATGGCGCGCCTTCCGCTCGGTCACGCTGCGCCTCGCGGGTCCGGGGATCCTGGCTGGCGCGATGCTCGTGTTCCTCACGGCGATGAAGGAGCTCCCCGCCACGCTCGTGCTGCGACCGACGGGATACGAGACGCTCGCCACCCAGGTCTGGAGCGACACGAACGTCTCCGACTACGCGGAGGCCGCGCTGCCGGCGCTCGTGCTCGTGGCGATCAGCGCGATCCCGCTCTGGCTGCTCGTGATCCGCCCGGTCGCAGGCACGCTCGACGATGCATCAGCCCGCGGCGACGTGGCCCCGCCCACGGATTCGGGCGCTGGCGACTGACGTCAGGTCGGGGCGCCGACCGCGTTGATGCCGAGGCTCGAGGTCGTCACGAGCGCCGCGGGTCCCGGCTCGGCCGCGAGTTCGACCCGGTCGCCGATCGCGGCCATGTGGATGCTCGGGCGGTGCGCCCAGACCGTCTCGCCGCTCTTCATGCGCAGGGTGTACAGCACGTCGTGGCCGCGGAATTCGCGTCCGACGACGGTCGCGGAACCCGTCGCGGAGGTCCGCACGTCGATCAGTTCGGGCCGGACGATGACCTCCACGTCGCCGTCGCCGGTCGGATCCGCAAGCGCGAAGCGTCCGACCTCGGTCATGACGTGGCCGCCATGTGCGCGGCCCCGGAGCACGTTGGTGCGCCCCAGGAACTCGGCCACCTCGAGGCAGAAGGGTCGGCGGTACAGCGTCTCGGGGTCGTCGACCTGCATGACGCGACCCGACTGCATGACCGCGACGCGGTCGCTGACGGCGAGCGCCTCCTCCTGGTCGTGTGTCACGAAGATGCAGGTGAGCCCGGTCCGCCGCAGCAGCGAGACGATCTCGCCACGGACGCGCTCGCGCGTGCTCACGTCGAGGTTGCAGAACGGCTCGTCGAGCAGGAGCAGGCGCGGCTGCTGCGCAACGGCGCGGGCGATCGCGACGCGCTGCTGCTGTCCGCCGCTCAGCTCGCTCGGATACCGCGCGGCGAGCTCGGCGATCTCGAGCTGCTCGAGGACGGCCTCGGCTCGCTCGTTGGTCGCGCGGCGCGCGCGAAGTCGCTGGACGGGACCACCGCGCCGCGGCGCAGCCCCCTCGATGCCGAAGGCGACGTTCTCGAGCACCGTCAGGTGCGGGAACAGCGCGTAGTCCTGGAACACCATGCCGACGCCGCGGCGCTGCGCCGGGACCGAATTGCCCGACGCGCCGTCGGCGACGACCACACCCGCGATCTCGATGCTGCCGCCGTCAGGCACCAGGTGGCCCGCAACGAGCTGCAGGAGCGTCGACTTGCCGCACCCGGACGGTCCGAGGATCGAGACGAGCTCGCCCCGACGGACCTCGAGGCTGGCACCGTCGAGCGCCGTCACGCTGCCGAATCGCTTCGAGATGCCCTCGAGGCGGAGGTCGATCGCGTCCGGCGTGTCGAGGGGCTGGTCCATCACCTGTCAGGATACCCTTACGACGGGCCCGATGCAGCGCGGATGCGTCGGTACGGCCCCTTGGGGCACCGGCGCGGCCCCGTTCGCTCGCCCCCAGCCGACGAGACGCCGCTGGCCTGAGCCCGCTCGCTGCGCGCGGGGTCGGTGTCGCCTCGCCCTCGTGTGCAAGCGCGGCACATGGCTGTCGCATACCGACACTGGTGTGCCGCGCTCGAGGCTGGGCCGCGTGCCGGCCCATGCCCCCGGTCAAGCTTTCCGGGCGCCGTGCCGATGCGCGAGGCGTGATGCCCCTGCATGCAGCCGCGCTGGATCTCCCGGGATTCCTGCGATCGACGCCGGTCCACGGTCTCCTCTGGGTGGCCACGGCGTTCGTGGTCGCCTTCGCGATGCGCAGCATCGTGCGGCCGCGCGAGCACGCGCACGCGGGCATCGTCGCCATCTCGATCGCCGCCAACATGCTTCGCGTGCTCGCGTTCTTCGTCGGACTGCTCGTGGCGACGGCCGGGGTCGAGATGCTCGCCCACCGCGCGGGGATCGTCGGCGACCTGTTCGCGTTCGTCGCCGTGGCGTGGTGGTCGACCGTCGCATTCGTCGCTGGCCTGTTCATCGCTCGCCAGTTCCTCGCGCCCCCTTGGTGGCGGCTCAACGCGTGGGATCCGTCGAGTGCCCTGGACCGCAGCCAGTTCGGCGTTCGCAGTGCGATCCGCTGGATCCTGGACGACGTGCGCGAGCTGCTCGCCTCCATGCGACTGCTCGACCAGATCATCGTGCTGGGGTTCGTCCCGCTCGCAGCCCTCAATTCGATGCTGCTGCTCGGTGTCGAGCGGACCCTGCTGATCGCCCACGCCTCCCTGCTCATCCTGTACATCGCCCTGGTCGTCGCGCTCTTCTCGGCCAACCGGATCCCACGCGTGCTGCTGCAACGGCTGCAGGACCTGCGCCAGGTGGCGCGACGCATCTCCGGCGGCGACCTCTCCGCCCGCGTCGGCTATCTCGAGACGGCCGAGTACGAGGAGCTCGGGGAGCTCGTTGCCGACGTCAACTCGATGGCGCGGGCGCTGCAGTCGCGCGAGCACGAGAACCAGGCGCTCACCCACCAGCTCAACCAGGCCCTCCAGTTCGAGCAGGAGCGCGCGTCGCGCGATCCGCTCACCCAGCTGCGCAACCACCGGTACTTCCAGGAGGCGCTCGCCGCCGAGCTCTACCGCTGCGGGCGCACCGGCGAGATGACCACCGTCGCCATCATCGACCTGGACGACTTCAAGGCGGTCAACGACACGTACGGGCACCAGGAGGGCGACGCCGTCCTCGTGCGTACCGCGCAGGCCTTCACACAGACGCTCCGCCCCTACGACCTGCCCGCGCGCCTCGGCGGCGAGGAATTCGGCGTGATCTTCCCCTCGACCTCCCCCGAGGAGGCGAAGATGGTCATGGATCGGATCATGCAGGTGCTGGCATCCGCTGGTCCCAACTCGTCGGTGCAGACGTTCTCGGGTGGCATCGCCACCTTCCCGCTGCACGCGCAGGACCAGTCGACGCTCTACCAGCTCGCCGACAGCTCCGCCTACGCCGCCAAGATGAACGGCAAGAAGCACACCGTCATCTACGCACCCGGCAAGGTCTCCAACGTCGCTGAGGACGATCGCGTCAACACGCGCGAGCGCGACGCCCAGCTGAAGGCCGCCCGCACGCTCGTACAGACCGTCGACATGCTCGAGGGCCTCGGCAACGAGCACTCCGAGAACGTCGGGCGCATCAGCGCCAAGATCTCGTCGGCGATGGGCTTCGAGGATTCGTTCTGCCAGCAGATGTACCTGTGTGGCCTCCTCCACGACGTCGGCAAGCTCGGGCTCGAGCAGTCGCTGGTGCAGAAGGCGGGCCAACTCACGCCCGAGGAATTCGAGCAGGTCAAGCGACACCCGGAGCTCTCGTCGCAGATCGTGCACAACGCCGGGCTCGGCGACATCGCCGGCTGGGTGCGCCATCACCACGAGCATTTCGACGGCACCGGCTATCCGCACGGGCTCGCCGGACAGGACATCCCGATCGGCTCGCGCATCGTGCTCGCTGCCGAGGCGTTCGACGTGATGACGAGCGACCGGCCGTACCGCCAGGCCATGAGCCTGCACGACGCGATCGGCGAGCTGCACCGCGGCGCGGGATCGCGCTTCGACCCGATCGTCGTGCAGCACCTGATCGAGCTCGTGCGCATCGGAGAGGTCAAGCCGGCCGGCGGCACCCCGCCCGGCGCGCTCGGCCACGCTGCCTAGCCGCACGTTCGGGCGTCGAGCTGCCGCACGCGAGCGCTCGTGCGTAGGATGGCGTCCGATGACGCCTCCCGTCGAGAACCTGTGGGCCCCGTGGCGGCTCGAGTACGTGCGCGGCGAGCAGCCGACCGGGTGCGTGCTGTGCGCGAAGCACGCCGAGGACGACGACGAGGCCGCGCTGGTGCTAGCGCGCGGCGAGCACACCTACGTGGTGCTCAACCTCTACCCGTACAACCCGGGCCACGTGATGGTGGTGCCGTATCGGCACGTTGCGGGCCTCGAGGAGCTGACGTCCGATGAGAGCGCCGAGGCGCAGGCGATGCTCGCCACGGCCATTCGCACGATCCGCGGGGAGATGAACCCGGGCGGCTTCAACGTCGGGCTCAACCTCGGATCCGCCGCGGGCGCCGGGATCCCCGACCACCTGCACTGGCAGCTCGTGCCGCGCTGGGCGGGCGATGTCAATTTCATGCCGCTGCTCGCCGACGTGCGCGTCATGCCGCAGCACATGTCCACCACCTGGAAGCAGCTCCACGATGCATGGGGCAGCCACGACGACGAAGGAACGACGACCGATGGCGTGTGACCGAGCAGCCTTCAAGGCCTATGACGTGCGCGGCACGTACCCCGACCAGCTCGACGAGGCAGGTGGCTATGCCATCGGGCGCGCCTACGTGGAGTTCCTCGGGGCCGAGCGCCTCGCGGTCGGCCGCGACATGCGGACGATGGCTCCCACGGTCGCGGCGGCTGTCATCCGCGGCATGGCCGATGCGGGCGCCGACGTCGACGACATCGGCCTGGTCGGTACCGAGGTGCTCTACGACGCGGTCGCCTCGGGCGGCCACGACGGCGGGATCATGGTGACCGCCTCCCACAACCCGGCCGAGTACATCGGCATGAAGTGCGTCAAGCGTGGCGCGCAGCCGGTCGGCGAGGACTCGGGGCTGCAGCAGGTGCGCGACCTGGCGCTGGCATTCGTCGAGGCCGGCACGCCCGAGGGGCCGGTCGACGGCGTGACGCCCGGCACGGTGCGCGAGGTGGATGCGCTCGAGGCGTTCCGTAAGCGCGTCTGGGGGTTCATCGACGCCGACAAGGTGCGACCGCTCAAGGTCGTGGTCGACGGCGGCAACGGCATCGGTCCGACGCTGGCCCTCCCCCTGCTCGAGCGACTGCCGCTCGAGCTGCATGCCTACAACGCCGAGCCCGACGGGACCTTCCCCAACCATGAGCCCAATCCCCTGCTCGAGGAGAACCGTCAGTTCATCATCGAGAAGGTGCGCGAGCACGGCGCCGACATCGGCATCGCATTCGACGGGGATGCCGACCGCTGCTTCTTCGTGGATGACCGCGGCGAGTTCGTGCCGGGCGACTTCATCACGGCGGTGCTCGCAGAGCTCACGCTGCGGCGAGAACCGGGAGCCACGGTGCTCTACGACGTTCGCGCGAGCCGCGCCGTCGCCGACACCATCGCCGCGGGCGGCGGCACCGCGATCGCGAGCCGTGTCGGACACGCCTTCATCAAGCAGCGCATCAAGGCCGAGGGTGCTGCCTTCGCCGGCGAGATCAGCGGGCACTACTACTTCAGCGGCTACCACGGCGTCGACACGGGCGTGGTTCCGGCACTCATGATGCTGC
>JAOPYU010000081.1 GCA_025964455.1 Thermoleophilia bacterium
TGCCCCTGCGCGTGCACATGGGCTACGACGCCCACTCGCTCGTCATCGATGGACCGATGCACACGCACCTGGTGCGCATCGCCGGCAACGTGGCCCGAGCGGTCCGCCTGCCCAACCGCCTCTGGGAGGTGGGGATCGAGTTCTGCGAGGACACCACGCGCTTCGACGAGCTGCAGCTCGTGCAGTTCTACGTCGACCACCTGCGCGAGCAGGAGACCTGGACGATCTGAACAGACGAGCCGCTCCCGCCGACTTGTCGCGCATGGGTGAGCGCACGACGCATCGAGATGGCGTCAGTGACGAGCTGGGTCTCTCGGCCTGACTTGTCGCGCGAGGGTGGGTCCACGGCTCGCTGAGATGGAATCAGTGGCGGGGGGGCGACCCATCAGCCGCGATCACGTCAGCTGCGGCCGCGCAGCTCGTGCATCGAGATGAGTGCGAGGCGACGTGCTTCCTCGCGCGTGTGCGCGTACTTGTTCGTGGTCTCGACGCTCTCGTGGCCCATGAGGTCGCGTGTCGGGATGAGCGCGTTGGGATCCGCCGCGAGCATGAGTGATCCGAAGGTGTGGCGCAGCACGTGGGGTGTCACGCGCAGCTCGAGGATGCCCGCGCGTCGGGCGAGGCGCGGGATCCGCTGTTCGACGGCGTAGGGCGCGAGTCGCCGCGCGGGTTCGGTCGGCCGCCCGAACAGGTGGCGCGCGCCGCGTGGCGGGGTGTACTCGCGCAGCACCTCGAGGATCTCCGGGGCGAGCGGTACGGCCCGCCGCTTGCGGCCCTTGCCGAGCACGTGCACCGTGTCGCCGACGATGTCCTCGCGGTCGATGCCGCACAGCTCGCTCACGCGCAGGCCGGCGAGTCCCATGAACGCCACCAGCAGCCAGTCCTCGAGCTTGCGGTTGCTCGTGCGCAGGTCCGCCGGCCCGTTGCCGCGCGGCCACCCGTCGCGCGCCGTGTCGAGCAGCAGCTCGAGCTGTCCGACGGTGAGCGACTTGAACTCGTCGTCCACGCTCGTCTCGCCACGCGGCTTGAGCACGTCGCGCATCGGGTTGGGCTCCAGGCGCAGCGACCGCTCCATCCACCGGTGGAACCCGCTGAGCACCGCGTAGGCGTGGGCGAGCGTCTGCGGCGACACGCCGATGCGGCGCCCGATCCGCCGCCGCCTCAGCGCCGCGAAGTACGACTGGATGGTCTCGGGATCCTGCAGCGCGGACGGGCGCGAGATCGCAGCCTCGTCATCCGGGTCACCGCCCGATGCCGAGACGACCCACCGCAGGTAGTCGTTGAGCCGCGTCGCGTACGACTTGAGCGTGTGGGGCGAGTAGCCCGCACCCTCGACCGAGCCGACATAGCGCTCGATCGCTCGAGACAGGGAGATGTCGGCGTCGCGCATGCTCCCGGAGTTCGTCGCGCGCCGCCGCGCTCCTGCCTCGCGGGGGCTCCGCGACCACCAGATCCACATCTGGCTGCAACATACGAGCGCCGCACCCCGACATTCCGGTATGTCGCCCTCTGGGGGGAGGTGCGGCGCTCGAGGGGGAACACGCATGTCAGATGCCATTGGACCGCGCCTGCGCGGTGCAGAGCTGGTGGTCGGGGGCGGTGAGTCACTGCGCCGCATGTCCGAGATCGCCGAATCGGCGACGGAGCGGCTCGACGTCGACCTCTTCACCGGCACGCATCACAAGACGCTCAAGCGCCTCGCCCAGGCCGGCAGCACCGTGGATTCCCTGTTCCTCGCCGATCCAGAGGTCTCCAAGCGCGTTCGTGGCGTGGTCGCCGACGCGGGCAACCGCATCGTCGACGTCGGCGCCGAGCCCCGCAAGAACCACGCCAAGTCGATCGTCGCCGATGGCGATCGAGCGCTCGTCACCACGGCCGCCGTCGCCGCCGAGACCAGGACGAAGCTGCGCTTCGATGTCGGCGCCGCCTTCTCGGGCGATGCTGCAGACGCGCTCGCCGACCTGACCCGTACGAGCGCGACCGGCGACTCCGCAGCCATCCGCGCCGCATCCGACCGCGCCCGAGCCTTCGGCATCGTCAACAACGATCCCGCGCATGGCGTCTGGAACCTCTCCGACGAAGTCCGGGGCCTCGTCACGGGCGCCGAGCATCGCCTCATCGTCGCGACCAAGCGACTCGAGGAGCCGGAGATCCGCCAGCTGATCAAGGACGCCAAGCATCGCGGCGTCGCCGTGACCGTGGCCAAGCAGGTCGGCAAGGGGGTCCCGCTGCACGCGAACATCGTCATCGCCGACGATGCGGCCTACATCGGATCCGGCCACCTGTCGCGACGCGTCATGACCGGAGGAGGGGCGAACGGTCGCCTCTCCCGCGAGCTCGGCGTGATCCTGGAAGAGCCCAAGGTCGTCGGCCAGCTGGCCCAGGCGCTCGCGGACGGGAAGTTCATCAAGCAGAAGGCCGTCGGGGCCGGGATGCGCCTCGCCGCTGGTGCAGGCCGACTCGGCATCCTCGGAAGCGCGACGGGCGGAGTGCTCGCTGCGGGACTCGCCACCACCATGATCATGCACGGAGCAGTCGAATGACCGACATCACGCCCACACCGCGACTGACCGGGGCACGCCTCGTCGTCGGCGGCACGCCGAACCTGCAGGCCATGGCCGACATCGCCGACACGGCGACCACGCAGCTCGACATGGACCTGTTCGCAGGATCGCACCCGCAGACGCTCGAGCGGCTCGCTGCCGATCGCCCCGGCGTGAACTCGCTCTTCCTCGCCGACCCCGAGGTCAGCCAGGCGATCCGCGGGACGGCTGGCAAGCACGGCGCGTCGATCGTCAACGTCGGTGCCTTCCCCGCCAAGAACCACGCGAAGTCCGTGGTCGCCGATGGCGAGCGCGGGATCGTCACCACCGCCGCGCTCGCGCCGAAGACGCCCGAGCGCTGGGAGGTCGGCGCGACGTTCGAAGGTCGCTCCGCCGGCGCACTCTCCCGCCTCACCCGCGCGACCGCGAGCGGCGACACCGCGGCCATCCAGGTGGCGGCGGGCGAAGCCCAGGCAGCCGGCATCCTCGTCAACGATCCGCAGCACGGCGTCTGGCACCTGTCGGAAGAGCTGCGCGGCATGGTGCAGCGCGCCGACCGACGCATCATCGTGGCCACCAAGCGGCTCGAGGAGCCGGGCATGCTCCAGTTGCTCACCGATGCCAAGGGCCGCGGCGTGGACGTGCAGATCACGCCGAAGAAGGCGGGCGGCATGCCGCTGCACGCCAACGTGCTCGTCGCCGACGACGTCGCGTACCTCGGCTCGGGCCACCTCACCAAGCGCGTGCTCACCGGCAACGGCAGCAACGGACGCGTCTCCCGCGAACTCGGGCTCGTCCTCGACCAGCCCAAGCTGGTGGAGGAGCTCGTCGGGGCGCTCGACGCGCAGGGCTACCTCAAGAAGGCAACGTCGACCATCCCGACGCCGCCGACCCCGGTCGTCGCCGCGGCCGAAGGCGCAGCCGTCGCACGCTCGTTCCCCGTCGGCAGGATGGCCCTCATCGGCGGTGCGGCGCTCGCAGCAGCTGGTGGCATCGCATTCCTCGCCACGCGCGGTGGAGGCGACGATGCACCGAAGCCCACGACCGACTCCACCGACAAGCCGGGAGCCAAGCGATGACCGTGCTCACCAGCATCCGAGGGCTGTTCCAGCGCGGCGCCGCCGCACCCGCCGCCGCCCATGTCGCCGAGATCGCCTCGCCGACCTTCGCCCAGGTCGGCTCCATCCGCCCGGAGGGGCTCAACATCGAGCTCACCAAGGGCGCGCTGGACGACGTCGCCTCGTTCGTCGGCAGTGCCAGGCATGAGCTGTCCGGGGAGCTGTTCCGGCTCAACGAGTACGGCGTGCAGCGCGCGATCAACGAATCGGCCGCCCGCGGCGTGAAGCAGCGGTGGCTCGTCGATCCGGAGGCCGTCGACGCGGTGCGCGGGGTGCTGCCGCACGGCGACGTGACCAGCGCCGGCTACGCCGCGATGCCCTTCAAGAACCACTCCAAGACCTACATCGCCGACGGCGACCGCGCGCTCATGACCACCGGCGCCTTCGTTGGCAAGACCCGCGATCGCGTCGAGCTCGTCGCCACGTTCCAGGGCGACGCAGCCCGCGCGGCGAACGAGCTGATCCAGGCGGGCATGGAGGGATCGCCCGCCCGCCTGCGCAGCGCCGCCAACCGTGCCGCCCACTTCGGCATCGTCGTGAACGAGCCGCGTGCCGGCGTGCAGCACCTCACGGGCGCGGTCCACGACATGATCAAGTCGGCCAAGCACGACATCGTGATCTCGACCAAGATCTTCAACGACCCGACCGTCCGCGCAGCAGTCAAGGCAGCGGAGGCGCGCGGCGTGCGCGTTCGGTTCACCGACATCCGAGCAAATGACATGCACGCCAACGTCCTCATCGCAGACGACATGACCTACATGGGCACGGCGCACTTCTCGCCACGCGGCATGGGGGACATGCGGATGGCGTACCGCAAGTCGCGTGAGAGCGGCCTGGTGGTGCGCGACGCCGAGTACGCGACGAAGCTCCGCACGCACCTCGACGACCAGGGCATGCGCGTGTACCTGCCGAACGAGTTCGAGCGGACGCGCGCGGCCTACGCCAAGATGGACGCGTACCACAAGGCCGTCGAGAACGGCGCCGTCGGTGAGGAGCTCGCGAAGGCGCGAGCCGGCTACGACGAGGGGCTCGCTGCGTGGCACGAAGTCAGCGGTGAGGTGCGCGAGCTGCGGGCGGCCGACGGGATCACGTTCACGCGGCCCGAGGGTGCGGTCGCCGCGCTCGACGGCGCAGCCGCGGTCACACTCGTGCCGTCGCCCGCGTTGTTCGCGCGCGGCAACGCCGGCAACCACTGAGCCGTCGCCCAGCCCGGATTTCTCGCTCGACCCGCCTTCGGAGGCGAACGTCAGGCGTGTTGGATAATCACGGTTATCTCACACGTGGAGGGAGGAGAACCCGCATGGGTGCGTCATGTGCCCGCCCTCCGGCGTGTGGCGAGCGCACGATGTGCGCGCACCTCCGACGCGCCTCCGACGCGGCGCCAACGCTCGCGACGCCGCTGACATCGCGACGCGTGCACCGCGCCGTCACGGCACGCCGCACCGCTCATCGCCCGCCACTGCCGCTCGCATCCGGGCTCCCTCGTGAGTGCCTCCTGCGGATCGTGTCGTTTGGAGGTCGACACATTCCGGGAAGTGACACTCAGTGCAGCTGGACGCCGACATGGACGAGCAGGAACGCGCGGATCTCGAGGACGCCGACAACGGCGACTCGTCGTCCGAGGACGAAGCCGGGCGTCAGCGACGCCAGAACGTCCGCGTGGACGTGCAGCTGCCGATCACGCTCACCTTCGCGGGTCGGACCGTCCCGGGCCGTACGCGTGACGTCTCCGCGACGGGCATCGGATTCTCGACGCGCCTGCCGATCGGCCTGGACCAGCGCGGCGACGTGATCGTCGAGTTCGACGGCTGGAAGTTCAACAAGCCGTTCGTGGTGCGCTTCGTGAAGGCGATCCTCGCCGGCTGGCAGGTCGGCGTGCAGTTCGACGAGCTCACCCAGGACGAGCGAGAGCGCCTCGTCAAGCAGGTGTTCGACGTCCAGCGCGCGCAACTGCAGGCGCAGCGCTCCTCGAGCTGACGCTCAGGCGCTGCCGTCGATGAATCGCGGCGAGGGCTGGTGGTTCTGTCCGAGCGGCGAGTAGGCGTTGCCTACCTTGCGCACCTGCGTGACGTTGCCGAGCTCGACGCCGGCGTGACGGTGCAGGTCGAGGGTCAGTCGCTCGTTCTCGGCGTGGACGTGGCGAAGCTGTGCGAGGTCGTTGACGTGTTCGGGCGTGAAGGCGGCGCCGCGCTCGATGAGCATCTGCAGGGATCCGAACGCCTCGTCGAACTCCTCTTGGGCGGGCAGTGCGCTCTCCCAGTCACCGGCGGCGAGCAGGTCGCGCACCTCCCCGGCAAGCAGCACGAGGCGGCGGAGCAGGAAGTCGAGCCGGGGCGCGCTCACGCGGCTGCGGCACCGAGGTTCATGGCCTGGGCCCAGGCACCGCGCAGGTCGGCGATGAGCGCCATCGATTCGCGGACCTTGGCGGGCTGCGACTCGCGGAGTCCCTCGGACATGTGGCGGTTCACGAAGAGGTAGAGCGACCGCAGGTTCGTGGCGATCTCGCCGGCCTCCATGTCGAGCGTGATGTTCAGCTCGTTGACGATCGCCTGGGCGCGTCCGGTGGCGTAGCTCGCGTCGGCGAGGTCGCCGGAATCGAGCGAACGTGCTGCCCGGCGCATGAAGCGCAGGGCGCCGTCGTAGCACATGAGCGTGAGCTGCTCGGGCGACGCGGTCTCGATCGCGTTCGTCCTGTATGCGTCATGACCGATGGAAGCCATCTTCTCCTGCTCATCTCGTGCGACGTGGTGAGTATCGGCTCCCCTACGGGGGCCCTTGAGCCGATCCCCGCAAACGCGGCAGCCTGCAAGGCGCCTAGCCTGCGATGCGTTCACGCACGGCGGCCAGCAGCCGTCGCGCCTCGCGCTGGGTGGGATCCAGCTGCAGGGATTCGGCGAAGAAGATCTCCGCGTCGTCCCACAGCTCCTTGATCGTGGCGACCTTGCCGAGGCCGAACAGGATCGCCGCGTCCGGGCCGAACCGCTCCGCGCACATGATCAGTTCCTCGCCCGCCATGTCCGCGAATCGCATCCGCAGGTACAGGTCGGCGAATCGCAGGCGTCGCGCGCGCTCGTCCGGGACCAGCTGCACGGCCAGCGGGAAGGCGCGCTCGAAGGCGTCGGTCGCCTCGAGCTTGACGAGCGCCTCGAGGTTGGCGAACAGCGAACCGATCGCCCGTTCGTCCTGCGGGATGAACGAGTGCACAGCGGCATCCTCGGGCGCGAGCAGCCGTGCCCACGCCTCGTACATCGCGCGCTCGGCCGTCGAGATCCCCGCGGCCGTCGCGATGCGGCGTGCAGGTTCGGTGAGCAGGCTCGCGTCGTGGAGCGCGGCTGCTGCCAGGAAGGCGCTCCGGGCGCCGGCGCCTGCCATCGGATCCTGCGGGTCGCAGCTGGTGCCGAGCTGCCATGCATCGCGAAGTCGTCCCTGGAGCAGTCGCAGCTCGGCGTGCGCCGCGAGCGTCGCGCCATGTGCGGGGGTCGCCACGAGCGCCCGTTCATAGCGGGCATCGGCCTGCTCGAGCGCGCCGGCCTCGTGGAACACCGAGCCGACCAGCAAGCTGGTGGCGGTCGATCCGGCGCGTTCGCCAAGCAGCAGGTCGATCGCCGTCGACACCTCCTCGGCGGGCTCACCGGTGCGCAGCAGCAGGTCGGCGAGTTCCACGATGGCGGCGAGGAATCGCGGCGCTTCGGCCACGGCCTGCTCGAGCTGCGCCCGCGCGGCCGGGACGTCGCCCATGCGTCGATGTGCCTGGGCCAGCAACATGCGCGCCTGGAAGGAGCCCTTGCCGGACACAGCCACGAATCGGGCGGGTGCGTCGCCCAGTTCAAGGGCGCGGCTCGCCTGCGCGGCTGCCTCGGCCCACTCCTCGATGCTGGCGTGCGCGCTCGCGCGCTCGTAGACCAGGTCCGTGTACTCGGGCCAGAAGCTCAGCCCCTCCTCGACGAGCTCGATCGCACCCGGCACGTCGCCCGTGGAGCGTCGGGCTGCCGCGGCTCGCTGCACCATGAGCGGCGCGAACTGCTGTTCATGCCACCGCGGCTCCGGACGCGCCAGCTCGAGTGCTTCCTCGAACCAGCGGCGTGCCTCGCCCCAGTCGCCCATCGCCGCGTGCTCGGTGCCGACGTTGAAGCAGCCGAAGGCGGTGCGCCGCTCGGCGAGCTGTGCCATGAGCAGCTCGAGGTTGCGCTCGTGCTTGCCACGATCGTCGACGACCGCCGCGAGGTAGCCGTAGTGGTCCACGCGGACCGACGTGTGCTGCAGCCGGCCCGGGAGCCACGTCGGCAGCGCCCACGTGACCTGCTCGTGCACGGTGCCGTGCCACGTGTACTCGGGGCGCCTGCGGAACATGCGCATCGGCGCGTGCGTCGCCTGGTTGCCGTGGTCGGCGCCCCCGATGAAGTGGGTCTCGACGACGTGGAACCCCTCGACCCAGGTGCGCCGCGCGAGGTCGCGCAGCTGCGGGCCGTCGCCCTCGACCAGGTACTCGTCGGCGTCGAGCCAGAGGATCCAGTCGCCGGTCGCGTGGCGGAGCGACTCGTTGCGCGCGTCGCTGAAGGAACCGGTCCACGCGAAGTCCACGACGGTGGCCCCGAACGATTCGGCGATCTCGCGGGTGCGGTCGGTGGAGCCGGTGTCCACGATCACGAGCTGGTCGACGTGCTCGGCGACCGCCGCCAGGCAGCCGGGGAGCAGTTCCTCCTCGTCCTTGACGATCATGCAGACCGAGATCGTCCGGTCCTCGAGGCGCCGTGCGCGCTCGGCGATGGTCTTCACGTGCGGGCGCAGGCGCGTGAGGGCGGGCGTGTGTGGCTCCTCCACCGGCGCCACCTGCTGCGGGGCACGAAGTCGCTGCTTGCAGGCGCGCAGGTGGGCGCGCGCACGCTCATGTGTCGGGTCGATCTCGCGAACCGCATCGAACAGGCGCCGCGCCAGGCTCGTGTGGCCAAGCTCGTAGACCGCCAGGCCGAGCAGGTCGAGCAGCTCCGGCTCGTGCGGGTTCGCCTCGAGGACGGGCACCAGCAGTTCGACGGCTCGATCGAGCGGGGTCGCCCACGCCCAGGTGCCGTCTTCGGGAAGCGTCGACACGCTCGAGACCAGGATCGATGCCGCGAGACGCTGCGCCGCATAGGCGCGCTGCGGGTCGCGAGCTTCGCCCGCGACGGCCGCGTAGCGCAGGATGCCGTCGATGTCGCCGGCGGCAGCCGCGGCGGCCACGAGCTCCTCGTACCGCGCATACAGGCGCTCGCCATCGTCGAGCAACGCCCGAAGCTGCTCCTCCGGCGTCGACGGCGTCTGCGTCGTCGCGGAGCGGAATCGGGATGTCGGGGCGCCTGGATCGGTGGTCATGCGGTGTGGTTCGGCGTCGGAAGGGCCCCGCTTGAACCCGCACATCACGCTGGAATGCGTGCAATTGCGTGCCCTCGGCCCCTTCTGCGGCGCCCCCGGCCTTAACCTAGGTAGTTCTCCCCAGTACCTACCTACGGAACCGGCGTACCTTCCTTGTGTAGGGATGCAGCACCAGGTTCCAGGGGGGAATCATGCACCAGCACCACGTCGACATGTTCAACGGCCTCGAGGCCGGTCTCCAGCTCCGCGAGTACGCCTATGGCGGCGGCGGTGTGTCGGCTCCGAGCCCGACCCGCACCACGGTGCTGCACCAGCGGGAGACCAAGACCGACGGCAAGACCAAGTCGATGCCGGTCACCCCGACGGACCAGGCCAAGGAAGCCATCAAGGATGGCAGGATCTCGAAGGCCGAGAAGACCGCCTTCGACAAGACGCCCGTCACCAAGGAGATCGTCAAGGACGAGCAGAAGCGGCTCGCCGAGGCGGTCAAGACGGCCACCGGCAGCGACCACCTGCGCGACAAGGACGGCAAGCTCGTCCTGCGTGACGGCAAGCCGACCCCGGCGGTCAACTACGCCGGCGGCCGTGGCTACGCCCCGGTGAACCAGCCGACCAAGCACGAGCAGGCCGTCGCAGACCTCAAGGAATCCAAGGACGGCAACGCCGACCAGATCAAGACGCGCATCGAGCAGCTGAAGGCCGATGGCGTCTCCGCCTCCGAGCTCGCACCGCTCGAGAAGAAGCGCGACGAGCGGCTCGCCGCCGAGGGCAAGGTCGCCGACGTGATCGTCGACAAGACCGCCTACGTCGGCACGCTCGAGGCCGAGAAGGCGGAGCTGACCAGCGCCACGGGCACGCAGGAGCAGCAGCGCACCGAGCTGCGGACCAAGGCGCAGGATGCGCTCGAGCGCTTCATCAAGCACGACGGCCAGGTCCACGAGCCCGACGTCTTCGGCGACGACTGGGACAACCGGGAGACCGAGGATCCCGAGAAGCTGTTCAACGACCTCGCCAAGAAGTTCAAGGACGAGCCCAAGCTGCTCGACCAGTGGGTCAGCCACCAGGGCGACCAGAACGACGGCGTCGAGGACTGGGACAAGCACCTGTCCGGCATCGACGACCCGAACCTGTACGACAAGGTGCTCGGTCGCAAGCAGGCTGCCGAGGAGCTCACGTCGATCTTCAAGCAGTACAACGCTGCCGATTCGGACGCCAGCTCCGAGCGCATCGAGCAGATCGACGCCGAGATCGGCATCGTCAACGACTCGATCAAGGCCGACCGCGAGGTGCTCTCCTCCGAGACCACCAAGGCGCTCGACGCCAAGCTCGCACCGGTGGACGGGATCATCCCGTCGGAGCCCGTCGTTGCCGACCGCCCCGGCAAGACCGCGCCGGGCACGCCCAGCGGCAGCAACGGCACCGAGAACACCAACGGCCAGGGTGGCGACAATCCCGTCGACAAGCCCGCCGAGCCGGTCAAGATCGACTACACCAAGCCCGAAGCGCAGAAGCAGGTCATCGCGAAGGCGCAGGAAGCCAACCTGCTCCCGGCCGAGAACGTCACCTTCAACGGCAAGGGCGAGGCGCAGTACAAGGTCCAGTCCGGCGACTCGTACTGGCGGATCGCCGACATGAGCGACGGCAAGGCACCGCACGAGTTCGATTCGCAGCACTTCACGACGATGCTCACCGACAACTCGGCTCGCCTCAACCGCGACCCGCAGGTCGGCATGCTCTACGTCGACGACGAGGTCGTCATCCCGGGCCGCAACGTCCAGGACCTGGTGAAGCTGCTCAACCTGCCGCTCACCGAGAAGCCCGTCGAGGAGACGAACTAGCTCCTGGCTGCCACGAATCTCGGACGCGGCGCGCGGCATCCCTACAAGCTGACGCGCGCTCGCCCGAGCTCCGACGACCCCGCCTGCCCTCGTGGCGCGCGGGGTCGTCGACTCTTCGGCAGGAACGATCTGGTTACGTTGCTACCGGATAACGGGGCACAACGTAACCAGATTCTGGAGCGGATCGAGATGTCAGTCGGGGGACGTGCCGAGGTGGCGCGCGAGCGTGGCGGTCGCTGCGCCGCGGCGGGTGGTCGCGCGGTAGGCGTCGGCGATGCGCAGGACGCCTCCGTCGTGCTCGTCGCGCGCGGTCACGAGTGCGACGTCCGGCAACGCGTCGTCTCCCAGCTCGTCGGCAAGCCGTTCAAGGATCGGCACGGACGTCGCATCACGCGGATCGACCCGGATCGCGAGGGTGACGTCGTCGCCGGGCCCATACGCCGTCAGCGCCGCGGAGAGCATGGCGCGCGTGCCGTCCGCGTCGAGCCGATCGCAGCACACCGCGACGACCCGCCCGCGCCGCTCTTCGAGCATGACCTGCGCGCCGTCATCAGGGACGCCTGTCAGCGGCGCAAAGTGGCGCGCCGCGTCGTAGGACGTACGCGACGCGACGCGATCTGCGTAGTAGCCGCCCGTCGCCGCATCGACGTCGTCCTCCCCCATGCGCCAGGCCGCGCGGAATCGCTGGAAGTTGGCTGACATGGTCGCGGCGTAATCGATGCGCTCACCGACGAACGTGCGGCTCCCGAAGTGGTGGATGAACGAGCCGTGCGCGACGCGACACCCGAATCCCGCCACGGCGGCACGCAGGCAGAGGTCGTCGTCCTCGAAGTTGCCGAGGCCGTAGCGCAGGTCGAAGCCGCCGATGCGCTCGACCACCGCACGATCCATCAACATGCAGAAGCCGACCAGCCGGCTGAGCGGCTCGGTGCGTTCCGAGTGCTCGGCGCGCCACTGCTGCGCCCAGGCCTCCAGGCCGTCGAGCGACTCCTCGTCGTAGCCGACGGCGTCCACCTGCTGCGATCCGGCGATGCGGTTGGAGCGCGGCCCCACGATGCCGACCTCGGGCGCCGAATCCAGCGCGTCGTGCAGCTCGCCCAGCCACCCCTCGGTCACGACCACGTCGTTGTTGAGGAGCAGGATGCGCTCCCCTCGCGCAGCGGCGATGCCCTGGTTGCAGCCACCACCGAAGCCGAGGTTGGCGTCGTTGTCGACGACGAACGCGTCCGGCAGCGAGCGCAGGTACTCGAGCGTGCCGTCAGGCGAGTCGTTGTCGACGAACACCAGCTCATGCGGCTCGGGTGTCCACTGCGCGATGCTCGCAACGCAGCGCCGCGTGTAGTCGAGCTGGCCGCGCGTCAGGATGACGATGCTCGTCACCGGCCGGTCCGCTGTACTCACGCCGAGACCTCGGGCGTCGCGCCGCGCCGTGCGCGCGCCCCCTTGGGCACGTGCACGGGTGCGCCGCGCTCCGGGAAGGGCAGCTCCACGACATCGAAGTCGCGCGCGACGATGGTGCCCGGAAAGACCTCCTCCGCCTCCTCCGCCAGCTGCCGCGGTGCGTACCGCGCGGAGACGTGCGTCAGCGCCAGCATGCCGACGTTCGCCGCAGCGGCGACGAGGGCGGCGTCTCGTGCCGTCGAGTGGTGGGTGTCAGCCGCCCGGTCGACGTCCTCCTGCAGGAAGGTCGCCTCGTGCACGAGCAGGGTCGCATCGCGCGACGCATCCCGGATCGCCGAGCACGCGGACGTGTCGCCCGAGTAGACGATGCACCGGCCCGACCGCGCTCCCCCGACGACCTGCTCCGCGGTCACGACCGCGCCATCGGCCGTCGTCACCTCGCCGCCGCGCTGGAGCACGCCGAAGTCCGCGCCCTCGCGCACCCCGAGCTCGCGGGCACGGTCCACGTCGAAACGCCCCGGCCGGTCCTCCTCCACGAGGCGCCAGCCGACGCTCGGCACGCCGTGCTCGGTCGGCACGGCGGCGATCTCGTATCCCTCGCCGTACCACGCGACCTCGTGGTGCACCGTCACGAGCTCGACGTCGAACGGCAGCGTGCCGATCACGGCGCGTCGCATGTCGGTCCAGAACCGGTGCAGGCCCGCGGGCCCGGCCAGCACCAGCGGCGCCGTCCGGTCACGCAGGCCGAACGACTTGAGCATCCCGGGGAGCCCGAGCACGTGGTCGGCGTGCAGGTGGGTGATCAGGATCGCGTCGAGCTCCACGAGCCCGGTCGAGCGCATCAGCTGGCGCTGGGTCCCCTCGCCGCAGTCGATGAGGATGCGGTCGCCGCCGCGCCGCACGAGCACGCTCGACAGCCCGCGCGAGGCGGACGGGACGGATGCGGCGGTTCCCAGGAAGACGACGTCGAGGTCCATT
>JAOPYU010000152.1 GCA_025964455.1 Thermoleophilia bacterium
CTACCTCGCAACGTCAGCGGACAACGGTGCAACCTGGACGCAGCGCGCCAGCGGCACCACCGTCGACCTGCGGGCCGTGGAGATGGGTTCTTCCACCGTCGGGTGGGCGATCGGCGCGGCCGGGACCCTGCTCGTGACCGGTGATGGTGGCCAGACATGGGCAGCACAGGCCTCTGGCGTCGCGAGCAACCTACGGTCCATCGATGCGATCAGCGCGACAACCGCAGCAATCGGGAGCGCGGGCTCCGTGGTACTGACCACGATCAATGGCGGCAGCACGTGGGTGAACCGCAATGCCGGGGCGAACTCGATCGAGGAGGGCCTCGCGCTCGTGACCGCCACCGAGATCTGGGTCACCGGATTCGGAGGCCACCTGCGCAGGAGCACGGACTTCGGGGTAACTTGGGCGAGCGTCAATCCTCCGTCGTTCGGGCTCGACCACAATGCGATCGCCGCGGCTGGTTCGGGCGTGATCGTGACCGGTTCCGGCCGGCTCATCGCCGACACCGCCGACGTCGGGGTGACGTGGTCGTTCCGGACTGCCTGGGCGCCGACCTGGAAGTCGATCGACGGGACGTCCGCCACGTCGCTCTGGATCTCGGGATCAGGGGGAGCCGTCTGGCGCACGACCGATGGCTCGACCTTCGCGCCACTGGCGACCGGCACCCGGGCCGACCTGCGAAGCATCGACGTGGTCAGTCAAGATCGGGCATGGGTCGCGGGGTCGGAGGGCACCGTCCTGCGGACCACGAACGGCGGAGTCTCCTGGACCGCGCTATCGAGTGGTACGGCCTACCATCTCAACGAGATCCGTTCGGTATCGGAGAACCGGGCGATCGTCGTCGGCGACAGGGGCGAGATCCGGTACACGACCGACGGAGGCGGGAGCTGGGCCCAGGCGACCTCGGGCACGTTGTCCAACTTGACGGGCCTCGCGACCACGTCGGGAGGCGTGGCCATGGCGGTCGGGGGTGGCGGCACGGTGCTGACGAGCGGCGATTCGGGTGCGACGTGGGTGGCACGAACAAGCGGCACCAGCAGCGCGCTCGACAAGGTGTCGATCGCCGCTGACAGCACGGCCTGGGCCGCAGGCGCGAGCGGGCTGGTGCTGCGCTCCACCGACCTCGGTGTCACGTGGCAGTCCGTACCGCTCCCGGTGGCGGCCGCCGCGACCGGGATCCAGGCGATCGACAGGTCCACGGCGGTGCTCGTCGCTGGAGCCGCCATGTATCGGACCCTGGACGGTGGCGCTACCTGGGAGACCTACGACCAGGACGGGCACACGCAACGACTGACCGCGGCGTACGCCTCGGGTGCGGGGCGCATCCTCGCGGTCGGCGCCTCGAACACGATCACCTCGATCGATGCCTCGGCATCCGTGCAGGACTACGTCGTGAATGCACAGGACTGGGACCAGGGCAGCGGCACGTTCGGTGCATGCCTGCGTGCGGTCGGCGCAGCGACGACCAACGCGTGGACCGTGCCCGGAGACGCGTCGTGCGACGCCGTCGACGGGGATCCGTGGAACGCGTTCCCAGTGAGCGCCGCGAGTAGCGGTGCCGTCATCGCACGCGTGGGGACCACTGGTCAGCCCGGGATCGCGTCGCTCCGATTCGGCATGCGCGCTGGCGCATCGCAGGCGCCGGGCACGTACGTCGCTTCGATCGTCTTCGAGACGGTCGCGCCTGGCACCTGACGCACCCCGAACCGGTACCATGCGGTCCACTTCTCGAATCGCGGGGAGCAGGGACGGAGCCCTTCGATGCACGTGACACGGAAGTTCGGCGCGGTGGTGCTCGGCAGCGCTGTCGTGGCAGTGGGCACGCTCGGGGTGCAGGCGATGCTCGCGCGCCATCGGGCCGGGCCGATCACGCGCCCTGGGTTCCGCATCGACGAGACGGTCAATGGCGAGGCCGACGGGCCGACGCTCCGGGTCGCGATCATCGGGGATTCCACGGTGGAGGGCGTTGGCGTCCTGCACGAGCGTGACACCCTCGCCGTCCACGTCGCACGTCGCGCCGCGAGCCTGCTCGAGCGCCCCGTGCACATCCGCGGCTTCGGAATCACGGGGGCACGCGCAGCCGACGTGCTCGCCGATCAGGTCCCCCAGCTCGACGACGGAGGCACGTACGACCAGGTCCTCGTCGCGGTCGGAGCCAACGACGCCACGCACCTGACGACGTCCGGGTCGTATGAGTCGCGGTTGCGACGTATTCTCGAGGGAGTGCGCCGCGCCCAGCCTGATGCGGAGATCGTCATCGTCAGCGTTCCGGGCTTCGCCGCCGCCCGCGCCGTTCCACGGCCGCTCCGTGACGTGTTCGAGTCGCGCGCCGCCGCACTGCGCGGCCGCCAGCGCGAGCTGCTGCGCGAGCTCGGCGACGAGCGCCTGCACTACGCCGACGTGTACACGGATCCGACGCCACGGATGGTCGCCAACCCGGAGTCGATCAGCCGCGACGGCTTCCACCCCTCCCGCATCGGCTACGGGTACTGGGCGGACGAGATCGGGCCCGTCATGGCAGCCGCTGCCCGGCGCTAGGCTGCACCGCATGGATGCACCCATCACCTTCGACCAGACCGTCCTCGACGAGATCCGCGAGCGCACGGTGCTCGGCACGCTCGGCGTGGAGTTCGTGGAGGTGGGGCCCGACCGCGTGGTCCTCGCCCTCGAGGTCGGACCGCGCGTGCACCAGCCCTACGGCTTCCTGCACGGCGGAGTGAGCGCGCTGCTGTCGGAGACGTGCGCCTCGATCGGCGCGTGGCTGGCCGCAGGTGTCGAGCACGAGGCGTTTGGTCTTGAGATCAACGCCAACCACCTGCGCCCGGTCCGTGCGGGTCGGATCACGGCCACGGGCCCGCCGATCCGCAACGGCCGGACCATCGCGGTCTGGGACACGCGCATCGAGGACGCGGCCGGCAAGCTCGTGTGCGTCTCGCGCTGCACGGTCGCGCTGCGGCCCGCCGGCTCGATGGCCTGACGGAAACAGGCGCCTCGCACGACCCGATAGTCAGGTGGTGCGCACCATCGGGGCAGTCGCGCACCGGATTCGGGGGGATCCATGAAGCTCGTCAGTCCAGTGCTGGAGTCGATCGAGGGCGCCGTGGCGCGAAGCCGCACCCTGCTCGACGGCGTCCCGCAGGACGCGCGCATGTTCGCGCGCGTCGGCAAGGAACTTCCCGGGATCGAGGCCGACCCGGTCTTCATCATCCCCGGGCTGACCGCAGATCGCTGGATGTACGGGCCGGGCACGCGCATGCTGCGCGACGAGGGCTTCGAGGTCGGCGGCATGCAGATGCCGTGGCACGGCTGGTCGGGCATCCCGAGTGACGCACGCAAGATGCGCGAGGCCGTGGAGCGCACGATCGACGATGCGCAGCGCGCCGGGCGCGACGTGGATCGCGTCCAGATCGTGGGTGACAGCGAAGGCGGCCTGATCGGGCGTTGGTTCCTCCAGTTCGAGGGAGGACAGGACCTGGTCAGCCGGTATGTCTCCAACGGCACCCCGCACGGAGCGATCCGCCCGTTCGGCTCCGACGCCGTCTCCAGTGCCGTGCAGCGCATGCCCTTCATGCCGGCGGGCGTGCGCGACCTGCTCACCTCGAGTTCGGTCATGCGCGACCTCAACGCCGACCTGCCCGCGTACCTCCAGCGTGCGCATGCCGCAGATCCGGATTTCCGGATGCACGCGATCGCCTCGCGCCTGTTCGGTCAGGTCCGCCACGACGGACTGGTGCCGGAGCACGCGGCGCGCCTGCCCGGCGCAGAGCCGATGGTGACCAACTACGTCACCAGCGGCACGCACTCGATCAACTTCTCGCGGGGCCGGCGACATGCCGAGGGCACGGAGATCATGCTTGCGGCGCTCGGCTCCCGGGACCCGCAGGCAGTGCTCGCAGCCGAGCGTGGACGCGACGTTGCTCGCGCCGCCGCGGCCGTCCAGCCCTAGGACTGCGCGGGGGACACCTGGCCGTCGGCGAGGCGTTCGAGGATCGCATCGACGCATGCGTCGAGTTCGGCAGGGGTGTTCCACGGGCCCAGGCTCAGCCGCAGGCGGGTCGGCGTGAGGTATCGCTGCAGGAAGCCGCGCTCGAGCAGCTCGGCGCTCAGCGTGGTGGCGTCCGCGAGCGTGTCGATGGTGAGCAGGTGGTGGTGTCCGTGCAGTGCGGCGGGATCAACGCCGCCCGCGACGAGCCGCGTCCGGGCGCGCTGGTTGAGGAACGCCGCGTGGGCGCGCGCGCGCTCCTTGTCGACGACGTCGGTGAGCCACGCGACCGAGGTGGCGAGGCCCACCAGCGGACCGATCGATTCCTGGCTGTGCTCGAACCGGCTGCCGGTCGCGACGACCGTGCTCGTCTCGCTAAACGCATCCTGTCCGTCGCTCAGCTGCATGTAGGCGCCGAACGTCGGGTGCCACGCCTCGGGGTCGGCGAAGGCGACACCGCCGGATCCGTTAGGCCCGCAGGGCCACTTCTGGCCACTCACGGTGTAGGCGTCCCAGCCGTCGGCGGGGTCGACATCGAGCATGCCTGCGGACTGTGCTCCGTCGACGATGATTCGGACGCCCTCGGGCAGCGCAGCTCGCAGTACCCGGAGCGGCGCGATGCGACCGCTCTGCCACGAGACGTGGCTCAGTGCCACGACGCGGGTCGTCGCGTCGACCGCGCCCAGAATCCCTTCGACGAACGCCTCGTCGGTGTCGCCCCACGGCGCGATGCGCGTGGTGGCACCGAGCCGATCACGCACGTGGCGGAGCGGGACCAGCAGGCCCGGATGCTCTTCGTCCGTCGTGACGATCGTGTCGTTCGCGCGCAGGTCCAGGCCCCACAGACAGGCGTTGATGCCCTCGTGGGTGGTGTGCATGAGCGCCACCTGCCCGGGTTCGACGCCCGTCAGCGAGCCGACCGCTGCGCGCGCCAGCACCTGCGCCGCGACGAGCAGTTCCCAGTGGTCCGCGGTCTGGCGGATCGTGGCGTCGCGCTCGAAGTCGCGCGCGAGCGCATCGATGGTCGGCTGGGGCAGGGGACCGAGGGTCCCGGCATTCAGGTAGGTGATGCGCCGCACCGCGGGCAGGTCGGCGCGGATCGCCTCGAGCCCAGTGGCGTCGATGGGTGCGGACCCACTCACGGGGCGTCAGTCCCGAGCGACGAGCAGAACTGGTCGACGACGCTGAAGCCGACGCGCTCGTACAGCTGGACGGCGGGTTCGTTGGTCGTCCCGACGCGCAGCGCCACGTGCTCGCTCTCGGTCATGAGCCACGTGCAGAACGCCGTCAGCGCCCGGGTCGCTCGTCCCGCGCCGCGCAGGTCACGGTCGACGAACAGGTCACCGAACATCGCCGCCTCGGGCGTCTTGGCGATGAGCTGCGCGGTGAAGGCGCAGCGATCGTCCTCGATCCAGATCGCAACCCCCTGCAGCGCGACCGCCCGCGTGACTGCCGCCGACAACTCGCGGTGGAGGGTCGTGCCCTCGTCGACCGGGATGCCGTATTCCTCCTCGAGGGCAGCTGCTCGCACGCGCAGCAGCATCGGCAGGTCCTCCTCGCTCGCGATGCGCAGCGGGATCGCCTCGATGGGGCAGCGCAGCTCCCCGCGGCGCACGGCCATGAAGTGCTCTGGCCGCTCGCGTCGCGGCGCCTCGAGCTCCGACACGAAGTCCCGGACTTCGCCGGTTCGTCCGGCGATCACGAGCTTGCCAGGCACGTCCTCGACGACGCGTGAGATGGCGAGCAGGCCCTCGGTCTCCCCGGCGACGCTCATCGCGAGCCCATCGTCGATCGCGGCGGCGACCACGGCGCCGGTCGGGCTGGTGCGAGCCAGCCAGACACGTGGCTCATCCGGCTGCAGCATGGCGATGGATGCGAAGTCGGTCCAGGAGAGCGGTCGCTGCGATGCAAAGGCCGCCAAGGCCTCGGCGTCCTGGTCCCCGGCAACGCTGACGTCCAGCTGGCTCATGCCGCCAGCCTACCCGCTCGCCTTCGCGTCGGACCGGAATCCCGCATCGTGGGGTTGTTCCCGCTGTTGGCTAGATTCCCGTAATACTCCGAATTTGGTTGTATGGCTGAAAACCTGTACAATATTGATGGAGAGGCACTTTCCAAACGGGATGAGATATGCAGACATTCTTCGACCTCGCGCAGGACATGCTCTGCATCGCGGATTCCTCCGGGACGTTCACGCGGGTCAACCGATCATGGACGCACACGCTTGGTTGGTCGGAGGAGGAGCTGTGCTCGCGCCCGTACCGCGAGTTCGTGCACCCCGACGATCGTGACAGCACCGACAACGAGACGCGCGAGCTCGTCGACGGCAGGGTCACGTCCAAGTTCAGGAATCGCTACCGCCACAAGAGCGGCGGCTACCACTGGATCGACTGGCGCGCGCTCGTGCATGACGAATCCGGCCTGATCTACGCGTCCGCGCGTGACGTCACCACGGGGGTCGTGCTCCATCAGGAGCTGGTCTCTCGCGAAGAGCTGCTCACGGCGATGGTCGCGCAGCAGCTCCGCACGCGCGAGGACGAACACCGCCGGATCGCCAACGACCTGCACGACTCCACGCTGCAGCACGTAGTCGCCGCGCTCATGTACCTCGACATGATCCCCGGAGCCGATTCGGCGATCGGGTCGATCTCGGCGAAGGTCCGCGGTGAGCTGCAGGCCGCCGTCCAGACCACGCGGGAGATCATGCAGGGGCTCGACCCGCTCGACCTGCGTGCCCAGACGTTCACGTCGGCGCTCGAATCGATCGCCGCCGATGTCGGCGAGCGCTACGGTGCGGACGTCGAGGTCAAGACCGACGGCGTCGAGGTGCCGGTCGACGAGATGATCGCCGCCGCGATGTGTCGGATGGTTCGCGAAGCGCTCGTCAACGCCGCAAAGCACGCGGAGGCGACCCGGCTCGCCGTCGTGGTCGGGTCCGACCTGGAATTCGTGACGACGGTGGTACGAGACGACGGACGCGGAATCCAGGCGGCCCGGGCCGCGGCCGTCGATGGGGAGCGCCGGGGCGCCGGCCTCGGCATGGCCTTCATGCAGGAGCGCGCCGCGTCGCTCGACGGGACCGTCCGGATCGAGTCGAGCTCCAAGGGCACGGCGATCCATCTCTCGATCCCGCACGCCGTGGCGGCCGAACCGGCGGGGGACGAGCTCCGGGATGTCGTCTGACCTGACTAGTATCCCGAGGCAACCTCCGGGCAATGAAGGCACCTACCATGTCGAGTGAACCAGCCAGCCATCCGACCTCGCCGCTCCGGTGCGTCATCGCCGACGACGTCGACGCGATGCGGGACGTCATCCGCATGTCGCTGGACGCGCTCGACTGGGTCGTCGTGTGCGGCGAGGCGACCGATGGCACCGAGGCCCTCGCGGAGATCGAGCGCCTGCAGCCTGACGTCGCGATCCTGGACATGCGCATGCCGCGCATGTCGGGCTTCACGGTCGCCGCGAAGGTGCGCGAGCTGGCGCTCCCGGTCTCCATCATCATCTTCTCGGCGTTCTCGGACGACAACGGCACGGATCCACGCGCTGCCACGCTCGATGCGCAGCATGTCAACAAGCTCGACGGCGTCCCCGCCCTGCACGAGGCGCTGACACGCGTCCGTGACCAACGATCAGGTGCGCATGGCTGACCCGGGCGATGCGCATCTCGACCTTGCGGCGCACGCGCGATGGGCGCCCCAACTCGGCTGGATCGCGGATCGCCACGGCCAGGTGATCTGGTTGTGCGATCGCTGGACCCGCCTCACCGGCCTGCCGACGACCGAGCTCGCCGGGGACGGATGGCTGGAGCTCGTGCACGCCGACGAGCGGTCCCGGCTCAAGGAGGGGTGGGATGACGCCCGCCGCTCCGGGACTGCATACGAAGCCGAGTTCCGGCTCCGTGCGGAGGACGAGTCCTACGTCTGGACGCTGCTGCGGGCGGAGCAGGAGCCTGAGGGCGAGCGCCGGTGGTTCGGGACCGGCGTGGACGTTGGCCAGCTCAAGGAAGCGCACGCCCGGACCGCGGCGAGCGCCCATGACCTGTCGACCGCTCTCGCGCAGACCCGCCGGCTGCTCGAGCATTCGCACGACGCCGTCATGACCTTCGACGATGACCGGCGCTGCGTCTCGATGAACCGTTCGGCCGTGACCATGCTCGGCAAGGTCCCGGACACGGTCGTAGGCCGTCCGATGGAGACCGTGCTCGGGCTCGAGGGGCAGCAACTGGATGTGCTCGAGCAGGCGTGGAGCCAGATGATCGTCACCGGACACATGCGCATCGACTGGCCGATCCGGTCCGACGGCGCGGACGGTCGAATCCTCGATGTCTCTGCCACCGCGCACTACGCGCCCGGCCGCCACCTCGCGATCCTGCGTGACGTGACGCAGGAGCGGCGCAGCCAGGAGGTGCTCGCCAACAGCGAGACCCGGTTGCGCTTCCTCCTCGACGAGATCGAGCGCTTCCGCGAGGAGGAGCGGCGCCGGCTCGCCAGCCAGATCCACGACGAGGCGCTCCAGCACCTGATCGCCGCCCGTATGCGGATGCAGGTCGCGTCGGCCCGCGCGGACGCCGTGGTCCCGGACGAGAGCGTCGACACGCTGCTCGAGGAAGCGATCCGATCGACCAAGCGCCTCATGGAGTCGCTCGCGCCGATCCACACTGCCGAGCGACCCCTCGACGAGTCACTCGCGAATCGCCTTCGCGAGCTCGACGACGATTCGGCGCTCGTGATCGACCTGGACGTCCCGATCGTGGTCGACGAGGAGCGGCGTCTCATCGTCACCCGCGTCGTGGCCGAGGCTGTGCGCAATGCGCGCCGCCATGCAGGGCCGAGCACCATCCGCATCTCCGGTCGTGCGGAGGCGGGGCGCATCCTCCTGCAGGTCGCGGATGATGGATCGGGCTTCGACGCGCCGGCCGAAGGAGGCGCGGGCGGGCCGGGCGTCGGCATCGAGCTGATGCAGGAGCGCATCCGCGCGATCGGCGGCGGGTTCAAGATCGAGTCCGCTCCCGATGCCGGGACCACCGTGACGATCTCGCTCCCGGTCGGCTGACCCTCAGGGAGCGGTCAGCTCGCGGGCGACCGTGATCGCCCGCCGTGCGTCCGTTGCGAGGGCGTCGGCGCCAGCGCGGCGCCACAGGTCGTCCCATGCCGAGAACGCCTGTCCACCGACGATGACGCGCACCGCGGAGAGCTGCTGCCTGGCATCGGTGATGATCCGCGCAGCTGAATCGATGTGTTCGAGCATCGTCACCGAGACGCAGAGCAGGTCGGGTCGGAAGCGCGCGATCGCATCGATGACGTCGCCGTGTGGCGCGTCGGTCCCGAGGAAGCGGACCTCCCAGCCGTCGCCCTCGAGCACGTCGGCCACCATCCGGGGGCCCAACTCGTGCACCTCGCCAGTGACGCCAGTCACGACCGCCCGGCCCCTGCTGCTTGCGTCGCGAGGCGCGGTGCGCGAGGTCAGGGCGTGCACCACGAACTCCGACACGGCGGTGGCGACGTGCTCATCCGCGACGCTCAGCTCACCCGATGCCCAACGCCGACCCAGATCGTGCTGGGCGGGCTCGATGAGGTCCAGGTACACGTCGAGCCTCGACGCGCCGGCCTCGATCGCCGCGGTCGCCAGGGCGAGCGCGGCACGCCGGTCGCCAGCTGCCTGCGCGGCACCGAAGGCGACCCGCGCGTCCTCGTCGATGTGTGGACTCCTCGTCACGTCCAGGTCTCGCGGCGCAGGGCCTCGAGTGACGCGTGGATCGGGCGGACGTCGAGCGCAGCTCCGTCGCGCGCACCATGGAGCATGTCCGTGAGCGATCGCAGCAGGCGCGCGCCGATCGTGCGTTCGAACACGCCGAACACGCCGGCCAGTCGGTGTGCGGCCCACTCGGCAGCATCCAGGTCGGCCGTCGTTTCCGTCGCGTCCGCGTGGCCGGGTGCCGCGAGCCGTGCAACCACCGCCAGCAGCTCGTCGAATTCGGCGCGCACGTCCGGGGATCGTCGATCCCACGCCGCTGCGAGCGCGGCAGGGGTCACGCGCTGGTCGGTCGGCGGGCGGTCGGTCACTGGACCCATCGTAGCGGCCTCGGAGCGCAGGACCTTGCTCATGGCGCTGCATCCGCCGAGTCGTCCCCGCGGAACACCTCGAAGATCAGCTTGCGACCGCCGATGGGGTTCTTGAGGTGCACGATGCTGCGGGTCAGCGTCGGACAGCCCCATTCGGCATCCTCGCCGCCCAGGATGCATCCCGTGCGGTCGCCCGTCGTGTGCTGTGCGACCGCTGCGATGCGCACGGATCGCCGATCTTCTCGCACGTGGATGACAGGTCGCTGCCACTCGCCCTGACCGGAGATGTCGCACGGGGGCGTCGCCGGGTCGTCGTCGCTCGAGTACTTCCACCCGCGGTCGGAGGGCTCGGTCGCGTCGATGCTGAGCCCGCGCTGGGACGCAAAGGTGACGCCTTCGTAGCGGGGTCCGCGGCGAGCGATCACGACCTGGTTGAGCTCCGGCGTCGTGGAGGTCCACGAATCGTCGAGCTTCCAGGCGGCGCGAGACGACAGTCGCACCACGGGTTCCCTGACGTCGACCTTTGCGACCTTCACCGGACCGATCGAGCGGAAGGGGATGGGGCACGCCCCGGCGAACGAGGGGACGACCAGCATGGTGCTGAGGAGGGCTGCGAAGATCCGAAGGTGTCGTGAAGTTTCCATACTGAATGGATCGACGAGGCACGGGGCCCGCAGCATGCCCCGTCAGTGGCCCACATCGCCCTGTTCGGGTGAGGTCGCCATCCCCGATCGATGGCATCGGGGAGATTCGCAGCGCGAGGTGGGTATCGACGAACGTACCCGTATGGGGAATGTCCGAGCGGCGCACGTCTGCCGAAGATGCGCGCATGGAACATGGGATGAACATGCCGCAGAACAGCACGTGCGCGATCGTCGACGACCACGAGGTGGTTCGCGAGGGCATCCGCCTCAGGCTCGAGGCCACCGACTGGATCGAGATGGTCGGCGAGGCCTCCAGCTGCACGAGCGCCGGTGAGCTGATCCGCCGCACGCGGCCGTCGCTCGTCCTCATGGACATCCGACTTCCGGACGGGGACGGCGCCCAGCTGGCAGCGGAGCTCGGGGCAGAGGGGCTCGGCACGCGCTTCGTGCTGTACTCGGGCAGCGCGACGACCGCCCAGGCCGAACAGGCGCTCGAGGCGGGCGTGTTCGGGTTCGTGCTCAAGGATTCGCCGGTGGGGATGGTCCTGGATGCGCTGACCGCCGCGCGCGACGGGCGTCGCTACATCGACCCGACGATCGCCGCGGACATGATGTCGCCCTCAGGCGGGCGTCCGCTCTCGCCGCGCGAGCTGGAGATCCTGGCGCTCATGGCGGACGGTGGCCAGAACGCCTCGATCGCCTTCCAGCTCGGCATCAGTGCCGAGACGGTGAAGGCGCACGTCTCCAACATCCTCGCCAAGTGCGAGGCCGACAGTCGCACGCACGCGGTCGCCAAGGCGCTGCGCGAGGGCATCATCCGCTGACACGCGCGTCTGGGCGGATCCCCCATGTGGGTGATGCGCCTCCCCCGACCGAAATGCAACGCGGCCCGGACCGGGGATGAGCCCGGAGGCCGCTCGCGTCGATCCTTTCCCCGAACGACACAATCAGCTCGTCCGCGGCCCTCGGGTCCCCTCACACTGGCCTGGCCGCGGACGAGCATGAACATTCGGGGAACACCATGAAGCTCAGCTCAGGCATCGGTCGATCGACGGCCGGCAAAGTGCTCCTGTCAGCTGCCCTGCTCGGCACGGCGGCCAGCATCGCGGGACTTGGCACGTTCGCCACGTTCACCGGCTCGACGTCAGCCAGCCACGCCATCTCGGCCGGCACGGTCACCGCGTCACTCGGCGCTGCGGGCGGCACCGACAACCGGCTGACCGTTGGCGCGTCGGGGATCGCGGCGGGCGACACCGTCCAGCGCGTGGTCAAGCTGACCAACAGCGGGTCGCTGGCATGGGCTTCGGCGGCGCTCACGACATCGGCATCGACCTCGTCGCTGCTCGACACGGACGCGACTGATGGCCTGCAGCTCAAAGTCGACCGATGCGACGTCGCGTGGACCGAGACGGGCACGGCACCGGCGTACAGCTACACCTGCAGCGGCACCCAGTCAGCGGTCGTGGCGTCGCGGCCGGTCATCGGCTCGGCGATCGCGCTCGGGTCCCTCGACTCGCTGTCAGTCGGCGGGTCCGATTACCTGCGCGTGACGCTGGCGCTGCCGAGCTCGGCTGACAACAGCTTCCAGGGCGAGGCATCGACGCTGGACTTCGACTTCATCGGGACACAGCGCGCAGCGAGCAGCCACTGAGTACTGGAGGAGGCGGGGGATCGGCGCGGCCGGTCCCCC
>JAOPYU010000132.1 GCA_025964455.1 Thermoleophilia bacterium
ACTCAGGATCATCGCGTCCCACGCGGCGTGCACGAGCATCAGCCCGAGGATGCTGCCCGAGCGCAGGTAGACGACCGCGAACGGCACACCGAACAAACCGATGATGGTCGCCACCACGATCCCCCAGTTCTCGCGCACGTGCCCGTCCGGCCCCGCGACGTGCACCGCGCCGAACAGCAGCGCCGAGATCAGCACCGCCAGGTCCGGCGTCCGGCTCCCGCCGAGCGCGCCGATCACCAGTCCCCGGAACACGACCTCCTCGGTGATCCCGACCAGGACCGCGAGCAGCAGCGCCGGGCCGAGCGTCGGAGATCCCAGCGCCCGCTGCAACGAGACGCCAGGATCGAGCCACAGCAGCGCGACGAGGACCACGATGAGCGGGGCGAGCAGCCGCATCGAGCGGCTGAATCCGTCCCAGCGTAACCCGACGTCGCGCGCTCCTGACCCGATCGCGTAGACCAGCGCGCTCAGCAGCGTCGCGAATTCAATGGCTGAGATGAGGTACAGCGATCCAGCCCCGTCGCCCGACAGCAGCGCGACCACCTCGTCCGAGGACATGCCCCGCATCGCGCCACCGATGCCCACGAGAAAGCCGATGATCACGCCGGCCCGCGTCTGGATGAGGAAGAACCCCGCCACGATGGCGACAGCCCACGCGATGCGCACCCACGGCTTCTCGTCGCCCAGGGGCGGCACGTGTTCGACATGGTCGGAGGCAGCCGGCGTCACCGTTCGAGGGTACGCCAGGTCTCACGATTCGAACAGTCGTCGAGCCGACGGCACGTGTCGGGAGGTGTTCGTCATTCCGTGTGCGGGCGTCAAGAAATCGTGCGCGCGGCAGGAGGGTGTGGGGAGGTGTTCGCGATTTCGTGCGCGTGCGTCAAGAAATCGTGCGCGCGGCGGTGAGGTGGCGATCGCGGCCCGGGGCTTCGGCGTGGCGGCGGGTCGGGGCCCAGCGCGCCGCGCCTCGAGTCCCGCGAGCGACCATCCCCCGTATGGGGACTTGTCTGCGGATCCAGATCGTCGATGCTACGGATAACTGCCGAAGCCAATCGGCATTGAGGAGCACACTTTGCCGAGCAGCGCGCCCGAATCGACCACACCTGAGATCGGGACGGCTGGCGGACAGCTGCTGGCAGCGATCGTCGCGGGCTCCCACGACGCGATCTTCGCGAGCGACCTGAAGGGTCGCGTGATCAGTTGGAACCCCGCTGCGCAGACGCTGTTCGGATACGAAGCGTGCGAGGTGCTCGGCCACGACGTCGTCGAGTTCATTCCTTTCGACAAGGACTGCCTGCAGCAGGACGTGCTCGAGCGCGTGCGATCCGGACAGCACGTCGACCACTACCAGACGCTCCGCCTCGGCAAGGACGGCGGCCTGCGCGCGATCTCCCTGACCGCCTCGCCGCTGCACGACCAGCTCGGCATCATCACTGGGGCCTGCATGATCATCCGCGACATCAGCGAGCGGATCGAGCTCGAGGCGGAGAAAGAACGGGTCCGCGTCGCACTTGAGATGTCGCACCAGACGATCGTGCACGACCTCCGCGGCCCGGTCGGCATGGCGCGTTCGCTCATGCTGGAAGCGGTCGCCAAGATGGGTGATGCGGACAGCACGTGCCTCCGCTACCTGGACCTCGCCTCGAACTGCCTGGGACAGACCCAGCGGCTGCTCGACGACGTCGCCCTGCTGTTCCAGGTCTGCGATGAGAGCGAGCGCCAGCCGCTCGACATCCGGACCGTGGTCGAGAGGGTCGCCGCCGGGATCCCCGCAGCCCGGGTCACGTTCGGCGACCTCCCGGACCAACCGCTCGGGCATGAACCCGCGCTGGCCCAGATCGTCCGCAACATCCTGGAGAACGCGACGCGCTATGCCCCCGGCGAGGACGGTGTCGCCGACGTCCGCATCTCGGGCTCGTCGAGGTTGACGGACTGGTGCCTGGACTTCGACGACCAGGGCCCGGGGATCGCCCCCGATGAGATGTCCAAGATCTTCGAGCCCTACTACCGCGGCGTCGCCGTCGGAGGACCGAGTGGCACCGGCCTCGGGCTCGCGATCGTGGAGGCCGGGACGCGTGCGCACGGCGGCACGGCCTCGGTCACCAATCGTGCAGGCGGCGGCCTGCGCGTGTCGACGACGTACGCGCTGTGACGAAGGAACCCGACATCCAATCCCCAGCGCCGGTAGGCGAGCATGCGGGTCGCACCTGCGTGATCGCTGATGACATGCCGCTCATGCGCGAGGTGATGCGCCTGCGGGTCGAGGACTTCGGCATGCAGGTGATCGGCGAGGCGGAGAACGGGCTCGACGCCGTGCGCATCGTGACGCAGCTCGCGCCCGACCTGCTCATCGTCGACCTCAACATGGAGGGCATGGACGGGCTCCAGGTCATCCGGCGCCTGGTCGAGATGGGCTCCGCAACTCGCACCCTGCTCTACACCGCGGACCCGCGCGCCCAGGTCGTCGAGCTCGCGCTGCGCGCTGGCGCAAACGGCTGCCTCAACAAGAGCGCCGGCCACGACGTGCTGCAGCAGTCCGTCGATACCATCCTCGCCGGGGGCACGTTCGTGGACCCGAACAACACCGTTCCGCTGCCGATGCCGCTGCGCCTCGCGATCACGCCGGTCGACCTGACCCAGGCGGCACACCTCGCAGACCGACTCTGACGTCACTGCGCGTCGTCGAGCAGCGCGTCTGGCGGCATGAAGATCTCCTCGCGGTAGCGCACCATCGCGAGCTCCTCGAAGTCGACCGGCTCGGCCAGCTCCTCGCCGAGCAGCTCCCGCACCAGCATTGCCGGCATGTTGACGCCGCTGGCCACGGTCAGTGACATCCCGCCGGGACACCGAGGATTCACCTCGAGCAGGCGGTACTGCCCGTCAGCGTCCTGCTTGAACTGGATGTTGAGGATGCCATGTCCCCCGACGTGCTCGGCGACCTGGGCGGCCATCGCCTGCAGCTCGGCATCCCGGAAGGTCTGGCCGCACATGCTGATGCCCAGCTCCGTCCGCAGGCGCCGGCGCGGGACCGCAGCCAACACGCGCCCAGCGCCGTTCACGTACACGTCGACGGACACCTCCTCGCCGGGAAGCTCCTCCTGCACGACGTAGGAATCATCGAGTTCGTGCAGTTCGCTCGCGTCGGTGATGCGGCGAACGCCGTCAGCCCCGCTGCCAAGGCGTGGCTTGGCGATGACCGCGGCATGGAGCCCTTCGCCGGCGAGCTGCGCAGGGAGCCACGTACGCGGCAGGGGCACGCCCGAATCCCGTAGCCGCAACCAGAAGTCCCACTTGTCCAGGCACGCATCGAGCGTCTGGGGGTCGTGCATCGCGACGGTGACGTCCGCCATGTCAGCGCGCGACGCGTGCAGCGCTGCGACCTCGTCGTCGATGGCCGGCACCACCACATCGATGCGCTCGCGCCGTGCCAATGAGGCGACCTGCTCGGCGAATCCAGGTTCGCCTGCGGCGCTCAGCACGAACCGCTCATCCACCATGTACAGCCCTGGCAGGTACGGGCTCTGGCCCGCGGCGCACAGCTCCACATCGAGCCCCTGCAGCGCCTTGAGGATGCTGACACCGGGCGCGCTCCCAGCGCCGAGCACGAGCACACGCGGTGACCGCGTGGCCCCTGACACCTCACTGACGCGCTGATCGTCCTGCACCCGCCCCTCCTGTCCAGCGCTGTGCCCGCGCCGCGGACCGATACACGGCGTTTATGCAGGACGTCGCGCGGAACACGCCCTGCGACGGAACGAGACGGGAGAGCGATCATGGGCGGGTCAGGGCACGGGAACGGCGGCGGGGGCAGCGGCGGGAACGCCGCGAGCAGCGGCGGATCGCACGGCGAGGGCACGACGACCCCGGACGGTCGCCCCGCGGCCAATCACCCCGACGATCGCACGGGCTCGGACGCCGACCTTCGCGAGGACGTTCCGCTCGAGGACATCTACGGCGGGCGCGCCGACGTCGCGGGTTACGAGGATGACGTCGAGGGCGCTACCGAGGACGCCGCGGGCTGATCAGATCTCGAAGCCGCGGCTCGAGCCTCCGCGCTCGCGATCACGCCGCTGCTCCCATCGTCGATCCGAGGCAGCTGACATCGAATCCATCATCGCGTCAGCCATTCCCCCTGGTCCAGCTTTGGACTGGGCCACCACGCGGTCCCAGATCGCATCAGCCGATTCGGGGTCGGCCTGCGCGTCGCGCCCGCCAAGCGCGATCGGGAGCTCGTAGCCGCGCTGCGCCGCGTGCGCGTGGAGGCTCGCATCGAGCAGCTGCGTGAAGGACTGCGCGCCGTCCTCGGGACGGCCACGGCCACCCAACGAATCGCGGATGCGGCCCGACGCCCCCGAAAGGCCCGACAACACATCACCGATCGAGCCGTCCATGGTTCGCCCTCCGTCCACGGAGTCATCGGTGCGCGCGGGTCGCGGCAGCAGCCGTGCCGCGCACGTGGACATCCGTGCAGGCGCGGCGCTCAGCCCTCAGCCAGCGCCCGGCGCCATGCCCCCGGCCGCGTCTCGCGGCACGCGATAGAAGAAGCCCACCAGGATGGCGCTGCACCGCTCGCACGCGATGCTTGGCCCGTCGCCCATCGGCGGCACGACGTGCTGGTCATCGGCATCCCCCGACTCGGCTGCGCAGTCCGAGCACAGCAGCTGGTGGGGTTCTTCGGCCAGGTCGGTCATCGTCGTCTCCGCATCGCGTTGGTCAGCTCGGAGTGTGCTGTTCCCCGGCGGCCGGGAGAGTAGGCGGATCGCGCTGCTCCACGCTTCAACCTCACGCAGGCAGGACGGTGCGCAGGAAGGCGCCGGCGGCGATCACCTTCGCGCCGAGCGCCTCGACGCGCGCGATGAGCTCGGGATCGCCCGTCGCGACGATCACCGGCTCGGATTCTGCACGGAGCTCCTCGACCTCGCGCACGATCACGTCGTCCGCGTCCTCGCCCTGCGTGGCAACCACGACGGTGCGCTCGTCGTGCTCGAACATACCGGGACCGTCGCCCTCGTACGTGCCGTCGAACACGACCGCAACGATCGGCGTCCGCGCGTGGCTGCCAGCCCAGCGGGCTGTCGCTTCCACGAGCTCGCGCTCGCCGGGCTCGGGCGATCCCGATCCGAGCACGTCACGACCGTCGATGATCACGTGGAGGAACATCGCGCCATCCTACTCGCGGCAGCCACGGCCCACAGCGAAGGCGTCGCCGTCACGGGAGGGCGGTCACCGTGAACGACACGTTCGCGGAATAGGTTCCGGATGGCGTCGACGGCGATGGATTGGAGCGGAACGCGACATCCACCTGCTCGGTCCCTCCGGTGAAGCCAGGCTGCGTGAAGAGTGTCGTCGGCGTCGTCCGCATCCCGGCGAACCGGAGGTTCGCGAAGTCAGTCGCGGTCGTGGCCGTTCCCCACCGCGCCGTGTCCTTGCCCCCGGTTGCCGCCACGACCGTGAGGCCCGCGTATCCGGCCACACCGGTCGCCCACGTGGTGGGTGTGGCATCTGTCCCGGTCCAGTTCGGGATGCCGTGCACGCCCCCGGAATGCGTCATCCCCCGGGCGTCGGAATCCCCGGTCGCCTGCAGGGAGTACCCGGAGGCGCTGTCGGACGTGATCGAGATCGTGCGCTGGTTGGTCGCATCGACGCCGGGCACCATCACGCCGAACGCCGCTGTCGCCGCATCGAGGCCGACCGTGAGCGCGGGTGCACCGATGCGGAGCTGCCTGGTCGTCGACCACGGGCCGACCCCGCCCAGCGCGTCGGTGCCGCGCGCGCGCCACCAATAGGTGCCGGTCGCCAGCGACCCGGACGTCCAGCTGCCGTCGCTGCCAGTCACCACGTTGGACGCGCTGGATCCCGCGGCGATCGGATCACCGGGCGCGTTGCACGCGACGCTCGTGCACACCTCGAACGCGATCGTTCCGAGGTCACCCGTGTCGGGGTCGGCGAACGTCGCACGCAGGGTCGGCGTGTCGTCCGACGTGGCGGAGTCCGCCGCGGGCGAGACCAGGGGAGGTTGGGTCGGGAGGCGCTCGACGACGAACACGTTGGTCTTCGACCACGGTCCTACGAGCCCGCGCTGATCGGTCGATCGTGCACGCCAGTAGTACTTCACCGCACGGGTGAGCGTGACCGGCACCGTCCAGGCGGCGTTGCTCCCTGCGGCGACCCCGCCCGCCGAGCTGCCACCCGCGACCACGGAGCTGCAGTCCCAGGTGGAGCACAGCTCGAAGTCAAGCCGGCCCGTCTCGCCGGCCTGCGGGTCGAGGAAGGTGCCCGTCAGGGTCGGGGACGTCGACGTGATGAGGGTGTTGGGATCGGCGGCTCGGTCACCGGCGGCGCGAAGCTGCAGCCCGGTGGCCCCCGTCGTGGTGATGGTCGCGGACCGCGAGATGCCCTGGTGGTAGATCGCCAGGTACTGCCCGCCGCTCGCGGAGGCATGGTTGATCACAGGCCCCATACCCGTGCCTGTCATCGACTCCGCTTCGATGACCTCGCCGGAGCCGAGTAGCGTCAGCGAATCGAGGTGGACGTTGCGGTCGTAGACGCAGCAGGTCCAGTTCGCATCGTTGATGAAGGTGAGGGTGATGGTGTGCGTCCCGGCTGCGATGGCGAAGGAGTTCGAGAAGGTGCCCCAGTCGAGGCCCTCGTTGGGGATCTCGAACGTCCCTGCCGCCACGCCGTCGACGTCGACTGCGACGCGGGGTGCCCCCACGGAGCCGGGCGACACCAGGGTCGGGGCGCCGGGAGCGTCGTAGCGTACGAGCAGCTGTGTGTTCCCCGTGGCACGTTCGGTCCCGAGCGCGTCGACGGCCTTGACGGTGATCCACCGATCGGTCCCAGGAGCGACGCTGCCGAGGGAGAAGCTGCCGCCGGTGGTCGCCCCATCGACGTTGACCTGCGGCCCTGCCACTCCGCTGACCGCCGACTCGAACACGCGGTAGTACGCGACCCCCGATCCGGCATCTGTCGCAGCGCTCCACTGCACGCTCGTGGCTGCCGCGGTCGAGCCGCTGGCGATGGCCGTGCTGGAGACCGCGCTCGGCGCCGTGCGATCGAGTCCGATCCCGTCGGTGGACACCGGCGAGACGTTGCCGGCGGCATCCCGGTAGCGCGCATAGACGACGTGCGCCCCATCGGCGTCGTCCAGCAGGAAAGGGGCCGACGCGGCAGCTGGCTGCCAGGTCGCACCAGCGAACGACGGGTCCTCGGAGAGCTGGAACTCGCTCGCATCCGCACCGGTGAGCGTCGCGGTCACGGTGCGGTTCGACGTCCACGCCGCGCCCCCGTCCAGCAGCAGGCCGGTCGGCGCTGGGGCGGTCGTGTCGAAGACCACCGTCGTCTGGTTGTTGCCGCTCATCCGCGCGTTGCCTGCGAGGTCGACCGGCACGACCGTGTAGTAGTAGGTGCCATCGGCGAGGGGCAGGTCGGCGGTGGGTCCCCCGGCAACGGTCGCGACGACGCTGCCCAGGAGCCCGCTGGTGGTCGACCGGTACAGGCGATACGAGGAGACACCTGAAGGACCGTTGTCAGTGACCGGGCTCCACGCCAGGCTGAAGGAAGTCCGGCTCAGGCCCGGCCCGCTGAGCGTGGTCACCGCGTTCGGTGCCTGGCGGTCGACAACGACGTCATCCTGGGAATTGCCGGCCGTGGTGGCATTTCCTGCAGCGTCGACCGGCTGGACGGTGTAGTACCACGTCCCGTCGGCGAGCGATGCCGTGTCGGTCCAGCCGACGCTGGACACGGTCGCCACCCGTGTCCCGAGCGTCCCGGACGAGCTGGAGCGGAAGATCCGATAGGTGCCCGCGGCCATGCCTGCGCCGCCCGCATCCGCTGGTTGCGTCCAGCTGAGCACCGGGTTCGCGCTCGGGGAAGCGATGGCCAGGTCGGTCACCGGGCTCGGCGGCGTGTCGTCGATCACGAACGACGGACTGTCATTCGTGGTCATGACCGTGCCGAACTCGTTCTTGGCCGCGATCCGGATGCGGTAGGAGCTGCCCTCGGCAGACGGCGTCGTCCACAGGAAGTGGCCGTTGTTGGGCAGGTCCGTCGCCACCGTGAAGGGGAAGGTCGCGCCACCATCGGCCGAGTAGCTGATGTCCACGGAGTCGAGCCCGCTGCCGATCGTCTGCCAGGTCAGTTCGCGACTGGAGGACGAGCTCCACGCCGTCGATCCGGTCGGCTGGGTGACGGTCACCGTGGCGACGTCGTAGTCGACGGTGAGCGTCGGTCGAAGGTCCGGGTTGACGGCTTCGGAGGAGTGGAACGCCTTCCAGTCGTCCGTCGCCGCGCTCGGCGTGGTCTTGGAGAGCATCAGGCCGTTGTTGGGGTCGATGCCTTGGTGCCAGCGGCGAACCTGGGCGGTGAGTGCGAAGCTGTAGGGGTTGCCCACAAGCGTGGGAGCGGGCGCGCTCGCGACAACTGCGGCGCTGTCGCCGCCCGCCGCAGACCACGACGTGCTGCCGTCCCTGGTCGACCAGGTTGCGCCGTCGGCCGGACGAGCCAGCGGCCAGACGCTCGCGAGCGCGTTCCACTGACTGCCTGACTGCTCCGCCCACTGCACCGCGAGCGACTCGGCCGACGGGTCGGACATCGACAGCTGTCGGGAGGTTGCGTGCACGCCCGCGACCTGGACCACCGGGACCTGCCACGCCCCGGCGCTTCGCCACGAGCGCAGGATGTCACTGCCGCCGCGCCATGCGACGTGCGGCTCGCCCGTTCGGCTGTCGAGGGTGATGGCCGGACCGGTTGCCGAGAGCGAGGCCGCGACGGTCTCGGTGGCTGCCCACGTCGTCCCGTCGAAGCGCTGCGTGACGAGGTCGTTCGTCGTCGTGCGCCAGGCGACCCACGCGCCTCCGGCCCCATCCGGGACCCCGGCGAAGGACACCTCGGAGATCCATGGCGTGGCTTGCGCGACGTTGGCGGCGACCGGCGACTCCGCCGACCACGAGCTCCCGTTCCAGGTGCGCGTGGAGAGGGTGGGCCCGTCCTGGAGCAGCGCCAGCATCCGGTCTCCTGCGAGTGGGATGAGCTGTGCGTGTCCGGGCGCGGCCTGCGCGTCGATCTCCTGCGGCGCCTGCCACGACGTGAGGTCGCGCGGCGCGGTGGAGCGCACCACCTGGATCGACCCTGCATTGGACTCCACCTTGAGCCAGACGTGACCGTTCGCGGAGACCGACGCGTCGGCGCCGCCGTGCAGCGCTCCCGTGAAACCGGAGTAGCTGGTGCGCGCGAGCTCCGCTCCGGTGCCGGCGCGGTAGCGGGCCGCGACGACGTACCCGTCGCGGTGCAGGCCCGCGGCCCAGACGTCCGAGCCGTCGACCGCCAGGCCGACGCCCGCAGCGCCCCACGCGGTTCCGTGCTGCTCGTTGGAGCTGAAGCCGAGCCCGTCACCGCTGCGACGCCCCCACAGGAATGCGCCGACCCACTGGTCGGGCGCGCCGTAGAGGTGCCACCACGATCCCCCATTGCGGACGAGGTGGCGGGAGTGGCCGAGGCCGAACGTCGGCTCGCTGCTCGATGACGTCGCCGTCACGAGTCGGTCGCGGGGCGAGATGAGCGGCGCGCCGGTTCCTTCGGCGAAGGGATTCGCCAGGCGGTGCAGGTCCAGCGGGGGCGCGGTGCCGTCGCGCTGGGCCGTCAGGAACAGGTCGACTCGTGCGTCGCGAATCGTCGCGGCTGCGGGAATGCTGGTCGTGTCGAAGCGAAGCAGGGCCCGCGACTCGCCCCATCGGGCGCCGTTGTTGCCGACGAACAGGCTCGCCTGCCTGCCGGCATTGAACGATGGCGCATCCGAGCGCATGAAGGTGTCAGCCGCCGGGGCGGTCAGGCGGAAGCTGGTCCGGAACGCCCGATCCGCGGAGACGGTCTGGTTGCCGTGGGAGTCGCTGCCGAGGACGCTGTAGTGGAAGGTGCTGTTGGGCTGCAGGCCCGTCAGGGTCACGGAGTGGAAGTTGGACGAGGTCGTGACCGGGACCGTCGTGCCGTAGGTGGCAGTCGGCCCCCAACGGAACGAACCGATCGTCTCCTCGTCGCTGTTCCAGCTCACCTTCACGGAGCTGGCGCTCAACAGGTCGACCTGGAACCCGTCGAGCTGTGGCGGCGTGGCGTCGGCGCCCTGCCAGACGACGGTGAGCACGGGGCGGCGCGAGGCATCCGTGTGTTCGCTCGAGGCGAACGAGCGCAGCTCGCCGAGCGCGGGAGGGTCGGCGCGCAGCAGCACGCCCTCGTTCGGATAGGTCCCGGCGACCCAGTCGCTCACCAGGCCGGTGACGTCCATGTCCATGGCGGCACCGACCGCCGCGGGTGCCGCGGCCGTCCCGACCCGTGTGGCTGCGAAGTCGCCGCCCGGCGCCGTCCACGGGTCGACTCCGTCGAACGACTGCCACGTCGCGCCCGACGGTTCGGGCGTGCCGGTGCCGAGTCCCTCGGTCCAGCCGCGCTGCATCCGGTACGCGTCGATCGATGGGGTCCCGCCGCCCCCGTTCGCCGTCTGGGTGAGCCGCAGCTGTGCAGAGACGATCGTCGCGCTCGGCGGGAGCTGCGAGAGATCGAACCGCAGCAGGCCGTGGCGCACCGAGCCAGCCGACCCGCCGACGGTCAGCTCAGGGTGGCCGCCGAAGTTGAAGGTCGCGTTGGTCTCCGAGACGGTGGCATCGTCGGCGAACGAGGACGACGCGACGAGCCGTGTGGTGCTGCGGGTGGTGAAGGACCGCTCCGTCCCGAGCGTCAGGTTGCCCTTGGCGTCGACGGACTGCACCCGGTAGTAGTAGACGGTGCCGGATGTCAGTCCGAGCGCGGCGATCGAGTGGTCCCGAGACCACGAGTTGCTCCCCGCCGAGAACGCGTATCCAGCTCCGCCTGGCCGGGAGACGGTGTCCCAGTACAGCGTCGAGACGGCATCCTCGTCGGTGCGCCATGAGATCGTCGCCTGCTGGCTGGACACCTGTTCCTCGATCGAGCTGACCGTCGGCGCCTGGAGGTCGTCGTACACGAGCGCTCGGCGCTGGTTGTCGCTCAGGACGAGCCGGCCGTCGCGCAGGTCGATCTCGCGGGGGCTTTGCAGGCCTGCCTGGGTGCTCGCGCTGGCGGCGCTGGTGAAGTTCACCTGGCCGATCACGCGATCTGCCGCCTGGTACGTCGTCGTCGGGATGGTGTTCCAGATCAGCACACGACGATTGCCCGTGTCGCTCACCGCGAGCATGCCGTGGTCGGCCGCCACCGAGTAGGGCTGGTTGAGCTGCGAGGGTCCGAGTCCCGCTGCGTTCGCGTATTGGTTGGGCTGGCCGAGGACCACGTCGGCCGGCTGCATGCTGGCGGTCGGGATGCGGTTCCAGATCAGCACCCGGTTGTTGCCCTGGTCCGCCACGAACAGCCGGCCGCCGTCGAAGCGGACCGACGTCGGGTTGTTCAGCGTGCTCGAGCTGAGGCCACCGGCGTTGGGCGACGCGGAGGTGAAGTTCGGCTGTCCGAGCACGAGGTCGGCCGCCTGTCCGGGGGTGGTCGGGAAACTCGTCCAGACGAGCACGCGGTGGTTGCCCGTGTCGGCGACCGCGACCCGTGTCCCGTCGGTGTCGGCCGAGCACGTGTCGGATGCAATCGTGTTGGCACCGGGCGACCCGTTCCGGTTGCTGCCGCCTGCGCCCATGCTGGGCTGGCCGAGGACACCCGTGAATGCGAACGGCGGCGCGCCCGAGCCCGGCGCCGGCTTCCAGATCTTGACCGCCGCGCCGCCTGAGTACGCCCGCGAGATGAATGCCGTCCCGTCCTTGGCGATGGTGAAGCCGCAGGGCGCCTCGATGTGGGAGGACCCCAGGCCGTTCATCTCACCGGGCACGCTCGCCGCGAAGGTGAAGTCGGACGTCGCCCCTGTAGCCGGGAGGGCGGCCGGGTACCGGAACACCTCGCGCTCACGGACGCTCGCGAGGTGCACGCGTCGTTGCGCGTCGAGCGCCACACCATTGATCGTGTACGGCGCGTCGCCGCGGTTGTCCATCATGCCGCTGCGGTTGAAGACGGGGTGACCGATGACAACGTCCGCGGGGGCGCCATCCGTCGCGGGTACCGAATTCCATACCAGCACGCGGTTGTTGTTCACGTCCGCAACAGCCACCTTGCCACCTATGAGCACCGCGCCCACCGGGGACCAGAAGTGCGTGCTCGTGGTGCCCACCACCCCCGTGACCCCGAGACGCACGTCAGCAGCGACATTGGTGCTCGTGGGAAGTGTGTTCCAGACGAGGACGCGCTGGTTCGCCTCGTCGGTCAGGACGAGCCTGGTGCCCTCGCCGTGGATCCCGCGGGGCAGGTTGAGCGACCCCTTGGACGCAGCGCCGAACACGTTGGCCGTGCGGGTGGTCAGGCTCGACTGGCCGAGGACGAAGTCGGCCGACTGCCCCGACGTGGTCGGGAAGGTGCTCCAGCCGACGACGCGGTGGTTGCTGCGGTCGGTCACGTACAAACGTGTTCCGTCGGACCAGACGTCCCACGGCTGGCACAGCCGGTCAGCTGCCGTCGTCGCATTGCCTCGGTTGCAGGCGCCGTCGTCGAAGCCCGCCTGCCCGAGCACCAGGTCGGCGGGCTGCCCCTGCGAGGTCGGCCACGACGTCCACACCAGCACCCGGTTGTTGTCGGTGTCGGCGACCACCAGGCGGGTGCCATCCGACCAGATGCCGTGCGGGTTGAAGGAGCTCGAGGGGCCGCGGCCGCCGTTGTTGGGCACGCTGCCGGAGCCGCCCGGCTGGCCGAGCACGAGGTTGGGCGAGCTGCTGGGGCCGGGGAAGCTGTTGTGGATGCGGATCTGGTGTGCGGCGTTGGTGACTACCGTCTTGGTGCCGTTGGTCCAGACGCCGCCCGAGTGGCTCCCGATCTGGAAGTCGGTGTCCCAGTCGGCGCCGTGTCCGGCAGGGACGGTGTTCCACACCTTGACCTGTGTCAGCAGGTTGTCGCTCACGAGCAGCCGTGTGCCATCGGTGCCGAGCGAGATCGGCTGCGAGAGGCCGAAGCTGCGTCGGCCCTGGTTCCAGGCGGAATCCGTGAAGCTGCGTGTGCCGATCACCGCGTCCGCACCCTGTCCGTTGTCGAACGTCGGGTCGACAACGACCGGCCACGCGGCGCTGGCCGGCAGCTGCGTCACGAGCGTCAATACACGTCCGTGGAGGACGTAGCGGGTCGCCGATCGGGGCAGTCGGCGTCCCGACGCGTCGACGGCCGCGGGGGGCACGATGCGCGCCGCGATCATGCGGCCGTCGAGCCGGAAGCCCACGCCTCCGTCAGCTGTGAGAAACGGGATCGGACTACCTGATAGGCGGAAGCCGTACTGTGCGCGCCGCTGCCTGGGCGAGCGCACGATGATCGCTTCCTTGAGTGCTCCCCCAGTGAGCGTCTGCACGACGTCGGTGCCTGCATGGGCGCCGACGTACACCACCGATTGCGCATCGCCCGGCGCCTGGCGAAGGGCCGGGACGTCGCGTCCGGACAGCGGGACGACCTGCAGGCTCGCTGCGCCCGCCTGCAGCGTGACACCGTCCCGGAAACGACTGCCGAACGTGGCACGGACCGAGCCTGCCGGCGCTCCGGCCCCGACGTCGAGGTCGAGCTGTCGCATGGCCGTCGTGCTCCGGGCCATCGATTCGATGGCGGAGACCGTCTGGCGCTCCGACTGGCCCTTCACACGGGGGACGGGACGATCGGGAAGTGGCAACGCATCCGGTGCCCGGTGCTCCCGGGAGACATCGGGGCCGCGACGGTAGTCCGGCGTCGCGACCATCGCGGCAGCGAGGGCTGCAACGGCGAGCAGCAGGATGGCGAGGCGATGTCGGAGCAGGACCGTCATGGATCGGTGGGCGCGCGGTCGCGCGCACACGGGGATACATCGGCCTCCGGCGTGAGCTGTTTGAGCCGAAACGCGGAACTGGGAGGATCGGACGAATAACCGTCGCCTGCTTGGCCCCGAGCGGTCGCCTCTGGGTCAGTTCGCCAGTTCGTTCAAGTGGAGGAGCGAGCCTGTCCACCGACGGCGCAGCCAGCGATCGTGCGTGACGATCACGACCGCCGCCGGGGCCTTCATGAGCGCATCCTCGAGCTCGCTGACCAGGGTCGGTGACAGGTGGTTGGTCGGCTCGTCGAGCAGCAGCACGTGCGGGGCGCCGGCGACGAGCAGCGCAAGCGCGACGCGGCGTCGTTGCCCTTCGCTCAGCACGCGCATCGGGCGGTCCAGGTCGCGCTCGTGCAGCAGCCCGAGCTCCTCGAGCTCGGGGGCATCGTCGTCGCCGTCGACCGCCTCGCGGTAGAGCCGACGCGGCGTCGCCTCGAGCGGGAAGACCGGGTCCTGGGGGAGCACACCGATCCGCACGCCGTCGGCGTAGGTCACGACGCCGCTCGTCGGTTCCAGCTCGCCCGTGATCAGGTCGAGCAGGGTCGACTTGCCCGCGCCGTTGGGTCCGGTCACCAGCAGGCGGCCGCCGGGCATGAGCTTGAGCGACTGTGGCGCCACCCGACCCGTGAACCCGAGGTGCTCGGCGCGCAGCAGCGGCTCGTCCGCTTCGAGGATCGCGCCGAACGCGGCCCGGAAGCGCAACGGCTCCGGGGGCTGGGGAACAGGGTCGCGCTCGATCAGCTCGATGCGACGCCGCGCGTCGCGCACGCGGCGTGACTCCGTCGCCTCGACACGCTCGCCCTTGAAGTTGTGGGCGGCCTTGTCGTTGTCGCGCGCGACGCGCGCGTGGGCGACCTGCCGCGCCGTCCCGCCGTTGAGGGCCGTCTCGAGCCCGCGCAGCTCGGTCTGCTGCGCCTCCCACGCCCGTGTCCACTGATCGCGTCGCGACTGCTTCGCGATCAGGTAGTCGGCGAATCGCCCACCGAATCGCGTAATGCCTTCGCGCGCGGGATCGATGTCGATGATGTCCGTGCCGACGGCGTCCAGGAAGGTGCGGTCGTGGCTGGAGAACACGAGCACGCCCGGAAGACCGCACAGGTGTCGCTGCAGGTACTCGAGGCCGGCATCGTCGAGGTGGTTGGTCGGCTCGTCCAGCAGCAGCGCCTCGGGCTGGCGCACGAGCAGCGCCGCCATCGCGACGCGCGAGCGCTCACCCCCCGACAGCGTGCCGATCTCCCGATCCCGCGCGAACACGTCCAGCCCGAGCCCACGCATCACGCGTGCGACGCGGTGGTCCGCGTCCCAGACCTCGCGCAGCTGCGCCGCCTCGAGGGCATCGCCGTACTCACGCGCCAGCTGGGTGTCATCCGGCAGTCGCTGCACGAGCGCGGACAGCTCCTGCACGGAGCGCTCCAGCTCGCGCAGCTCTGCGAGCGCCTCCTCGATCACCTCGTGGATGGTGGCCTCGGCCGGGTGGCGCAGGTCCTGTTCGAGCAGCGCCGTGTTGGCGGGTCGCGTGATCGTGCCGGCGTCCGGCTGCTCCACGCCCGCCAGCAGGCGGAGCAGGGTCGACTTGCCGGAGCCGTTGTCGCCGACGAGCCCGATGCGGCGCCCGGGAGCAGCCGTGACCGAGACGTCGTCGAGCACGGTGTGCTCCCCATAGCCGTGCACGATGTCCGTGGCGACGAGGGCGAGGGTGTGGATCGCACGCGAGCGTGCGGTGGCCTGGGATGCGGTCATGGGAGTCCTGCGAGGTGCGGCGCGCGGTCATGCGCGAGGGGCGGAGCGAGATGGCAGGTCAGCGATCCATGATGTTGGTCATGATGCCGCGTGTTGGTGGCTCGCGCAAGGGGCGGCGAGATCCCGCTGCGAACCATACGGTTCCCGCAGGATCGATGAGGTTGCTCTCTTTTTGTGATCATGTCGTCAAGGCATCGCTTCGATGCCCATATGGTGACCCCGAGCCCAGCTCATCGCCTGCGCATCACGCGCGCCTACGTGCGCGCGTGGGCGCGGCATGTCGCCGGGACCGTGCTGCTCGTCGCTTTGGCCTGCCTGTCGGCGCCGTCAGCGATGGCTACTGACTTCGCCACGGACCAGAACGCGAGCCTGCAGCTGGGCTCGGCCTCCTTCACCAGTACCAACCGGGGTCCGAACATGGCCCGGGGTCTCGATCGGCCGTACGGCGTGCAGCTGGATTCCGCCGGCCGCGTGCTGATCGGCGACTTCGGCAACGGGCGCGTCGCCATCTACAACTCGCTGCCGGCAACCAACGGCGCGCCGATCGACCGCTTTCAGCGCAACGACCCGAACGACTACCGCGGCGTCTGCAACTCGACGTACGGGCGGCACGTGTCGGGGGCCTGGAGTGGCGGCGGCCGCCTCGCCGTGGCGGAAGCCGTCGAGTCCTCGGTGAGCAAGTGGAACAGCCGCGTCATGCTCTACGACGCGATGCCGACCGGAACGGCCGCCGCCGCCAACCGGGTGCTCGGCCAGCCGAACATGACGACCTGCGGCGCGACCGGCACGACCGCTTCGTCGCTGAAGAACCCCGCCGCCGTCTGGACCAACGGGACGAAGGTGATCGTCTCCGACCGCGACAACAACCGGGTGCTGATCTGGAACACGTGGCCGACCGTGGACGGCCAGCCAGCCGACCTCGTGCTGGGTCAGGCCAACATGACCTCCAGCGTCCTCGACGACGGAGTCGAGACGGCTTCCACGCTCGACCACCCCAATGGCGTGTGGAGTGACGGCACGCGGATCGCGGTCGCCGACACCTTCAACAATCGAGTGCTGATCTGGACGAGCTGGCCCACGACGAACGCGCAGGCGGCGAACCTCGTCCTCGGCCAAGCCGCCATGACGACGGACAACAACGGGTGCACCGCTACGACGATGTACGCACCAAAGGGCGTCGCGTCCGACGGCACCAAGCTCGCCATCACCGATGGCGGCAACTTCCGGGCCGTGCTCTACGACTCGTTCCCGGCGGTCTCAGGCGCAGCCGCCGTCCGCGTCCTGGGCCAGGCCTCGCTCACGACGTGTGCGGGCCGCAACGCGGGCGCGACCACGGCGCTCGGCCCGACGTCGTTTGCGCTCCCGTACGGCATCACCACCGACGGCACGCGACTGCTCATCGCCGATCGCCTCAACCACCGCGTGCTGGGCTGGTCGTCGTGGCCGACCACCGACAACCAGGCCGCCGACCGCGTGATCGGCCACACCACATTCACGGCGGCCGGCCCGAATGACATCGGCCTCAACAACCACGTCCACTGGTCCTACTACATGGGCGTCTCGACGGCTGACCTGGACAATCCGATGGAACCGGCCAACCATGGCACGTGGCCCGCAGTGACGCCCGACGGACGGTTGCTCATCTCCGACGGCGCGGGCAGTCGCCTCGACGTGTTCGCTGCCGCGCCAGCCGTGCACGATGCGCCACCCACCATGCGCTTCGGCCAGTACGCCGACGACCAGGCCTTCTGCAACGGGACCGATGACGTGCTCCGCGCCGAGACGCTGTGCTATCCCATGGGCGTGTGGACGAACGGGGTGAAGCTCGTGGTCGTGGACTCGGGCAACAACCGCGTCAAGATCTGGAACACCTATCCCACGACGCGCAACCAGCCACCCGACCTCGTCCTGGGTCAGGCCACGTGGTCGACCCGCGTGCCCGGCGTCAGCGCCTCGGCGCTCGACGGGCCCGGCGGCGTGGCCTCCGACGGCACGCGGCTCGTGGTCAGCGACACCGACAACAACCGCGTGCTCATCTGGAACACGTGGCCGACTGCCTCCAACCAGGCTGCCGACCTCGTGCTCGGCCAGCCCGACTTCGTCTCGAGCGCGGTCAACAACGGAGGCCGCAGCGCGCAGACCTTCAACGAGCCGATCGGGGTCTCGATCTGGAACGGCAAGCTCGCCGTCGCCGACCAGACCAACAACCGCATCCTCATCTGGAGCACCTTCCCCACCATCCAGCGGCAGGCAGCGGACACCGTCTACGGACAGGCCAACTTCACCGCGGCGGCCATCACGAACATCGACGAGCCCAAGGGCATCGCACTCTCCGACAACGCCCTGGTCTTCACGACCGATTGCGCCGCCATGGTCATGGATCCGATCCCGACGGGGATCGTGGCGTCCGGCGCCCGCTCGATCGGGCGTGGTTGCTGGACGCAGACCCCGTCGGCGATGAACGTCTGGGAGCCGACGGGAATCGCCGTGCGCAATGGCTCGGTCTGGGTCGCCAACGACGGCAATGCCCGCATGAGCCGCTTCGACGACATCACCGCTCCGGTCCTCGAGAAGGGTCCGGCGACCTCGCAGCGCGACGGCTGTGCGAACTCCGTCCGCATCACGTGGCGCACCAGTGAGTCCACGACCACCGAGCTGTACTGGGGCACGTCGTCGTCGGCAACCGTGGCGGGGTACGCGAGCTCCTTCATCGACCCGTCATTCACGGGTCTCATGCATGCCCGCACGCTCTCGTCACTCGGCGCCGGCACCTGGTACTACCGGGTGCGTGCCGTCGACGCGGCCGGCAACGAGCGCATCTCCCCGGAGCGATCGTTCACGGTCGGCGCGGCGGTGCCAGCCAACGACCTGTTCGCATCCTCGAGCGTACTCGCCCCGGCAGGCGGCTCCTTCGCTGGCACCAACGCCGCTGCCTGCCTCGAGGCGGGCGAGCCGACGCATGCGGGCGTGACATCAGGCTCGTCGGTCTGGTACTCGTGGACGGCACCCTCGAACGGGCGGTTCGTGCTCGACACGCTCGGCAGCGGCATCGACACGACACTGTCGGTCTACACGGGTGCCGCTGTCGGGGCGCTGACACCCGTCGCGAGCAACGATGACGCGGGTGGTGGCACAGTCCAGAGCCGCGTCGCCGTCAACGTGGTGAGCGGCACGACCTACCGGATCGCGGTGGACGGGTGGTACGGCGACTCCGGCCCGTTCTCGCTCTCGATCCGGCTGATCGCCAACGATGCCTTCGCGCAGGCACAGACCATGACCGGCACGCTCGACACGGAGGTCGGCAGCAACGTCGGCGCGACCAAGGAGGCCGGCGAACCGAATCATGCCGGCAATGTCGGGGGAGCATCCGTCTGGTACACGTGGACGGCGCCGACCACCGGAACCGTCTCCGTCGATACGTTCGGCAGCAGCTTCGACACGCTGCTCGGCGCCTACACGGGCACGGCGGTGAACGCCCTGACGATGGTCGCCAACAACGACGACACGGCGCCCGGGTACACGAGCCGCATCACCTTCACCGCGACGATGGGAACCACCTACAGATTCGCGGTGGACGGCTGGGGAGCTGACAGCGGGGACGTGACCATCCACCTCGTGCTGACGCCGACGATCACGGCAGCGACGGCTTCGTCAGCGCCTCAGGGTCGGCGCTCGCTCGCGGTGCAACTCACGGGGACGGGGTTCACCTCGACGACCACGGTGTCATTCAGTGGGGCAGGTCTGACGGTGTCAGCCCCCACGTATGTCTCGCCGACCCGAATCGATGTCACCGTCACGGTTGCAGCCAGCGCACCGCTCGGAGCCCGCGACATCACGGTCGCCAATCCGAACACGGCGACGGGGACCGGCCTCTTCACCATCACCCCGCCAGCGATCACCATCGGCATGTCGACGCTCGGCTACACCGACCCCGCGCGTGCGGGGACCGGACCGTACTCCATGGACTTCGGGACATTGGTGCCGGGTGGCACGCGCGAGATCGGTCCTGCCAGCTCGGGGCAGACGCTCGCTGGTCCCGCGGTCCGGATGACGGTGACGTCGGATACCGACAGCGAGATGTTCGTCTCCGCGACCGCCTGGACTGCCGGGGCGGCCACCATGCCGGTCTCGCAGATGTCGTGGAAGCACTTCGGCGTCACGGAGGCATGGACGCCGATGACGACGGGCGCGGTCCGCATCGACGGTCCACGCATCCCGGGAACCGCGGTCCACGAGCACGACCTGCGTATCGACGTTCCGGCCGTCCAGCCGCCGGGCGCATACTCCGCGTCCATTGCCTACAGCGTGGTAGCAGCGCCGTAGGACTGCAGTCCTCGTGCATGACGACGCCGGTGGGGCCCGTCGTGTCTTCCGGAACAACGGCGCTCGGGCGCTCGATAGCTCGTCATGATGATGATTGCTGTGTGGAAGCGAGTGGCCCGCGTGCCGCTCGCACTGGTCGTGGTGCTCGCAACCGTGCTGATGGCGCCAACGAGCGCGGGCGCGGCGACGACGGCCATCCCGCGAGACGCCGTCACCGACAACTACAAGGCCTCCTACAACACCGACCCGACCATTCGCGAGCGACGGACGTGGTTCGCGATCACGGGCCTGACCGTCGGCACCACCACCTACGTGCTGGCGACCCCGCCGGCGACGATCCAGTTCCCGGGCGCCGTGGCGCTGCGCGGCTCAGACGGCTCGGTCGCCACGCTTGAGCTGCGCATGCCGTGGGACAACCTCGGCAGCAAGGGCTTCCGCGTCGATCCGAACGGGCACTTCGGCGTGCTGATCGGGATCCTCGATCCGTCCAGGCTCGCAGCGACCCCGCTCGGCGCCACGCTCGCGCTGACGTCCGGAGGGATCGACGTCGCGACGGCACCGATCTCCTACCGCTACGACGCCGTCGTGGCGAATGCGGTAGCGCCGAGCATCGAGTACAACGGGCCCGGGGGTCGCTGGTGGACCGAGGCCGGCCCGACGCGACTGGACTGGGAGACGGCGCCTGCGCCTGCCCCCACGCCGACGCCGACTCCCACACCGGAGCCGACACCGACTCCCACGCCGACGCCGACGCCGACGCCCGAGCCGACTCCTGCGCCCGTCCCGACGCCGCTGCCCGACCGCACCGCGCCAGTGCTGAGCGAAGTGGCGCTGCCGGCATCGACCAAGACACGCACGGTCACGGTCACGATCACCGCCACCGACAACGTTGCCGTCACCCAGGTGCGCTTCGCCAACGAGGACGGCGTCTGGGCGCCATGGCAGCCCTTCTCGCCGACCATGACGCATCAGCTGAGTCCCGAGGCGCGCAAGAAGGGCGTCTACACGCAGGTGCGCGACGCGGCCGGCAATACCTCAGCGTCGCTCTATCGCAAGGTGACCTGCTCGGCGCCCTGCGCCTAAGCTCGCCGATTCCGGGATCTGAGGCCCTCGGTTCGAGGATCGGAGTACAGTCGGCGCATGCTGACCTCCGCGCACCGCATCGTGATCGTCCTGGCCGTCTCGATGCTCGCGGCGGTCGTGGCCGGCTTGGCACAACCGGCGCGCGCTATTGCGGAGCCGGCTGTCGGCATCACGCAGGGTGGCGGCGCCTACTATCTGGTGACGTTCGACACCGCGGGCGGGCCGCTCACCTCGCAGCGGTTGATCACCGGCCTCACCCGTCCCGACTACGTCGGATTCACCATGCGTCCGTCCACGGGCGGCCTGGTCATCGCCGTCAGCGCGGACCAGGCCGGCGCCAACGACACGATCGGTTCGGCCTTCACGCTCGACTTCGCCACGGCGATCGCCACGCCGATGGCGACCGCGAACTTCAGCCTCGCGCTACATGACAACACGGCACGGGCCCTCTCGGTGAATCCAGTCACCGACGAGATCCGCATGACATCGGTCTCGAGCGAGAACCTCCGCATCAACGCAACGACCGGTGCGCTGATCGCGAACGACACAGCCCTGTCAGGCGGGGCTCGAGGCACCGCGCTCGCGTATGACCGCCAAGTGGCCGGCGCGACCGCGACGACGCTGTGGGGCATCGACACCAACTCGGCCAAGCTGACGCGCATCGGCGGTGTCGACGGCGTTCCGGCGCCTGACGGTGGCCAGACCCTGCAGGTCGGCACGACCGGCGTCAGCCTGTCATCGAACGGCGGATTCTCGATCTCGCCATCCACCGGGATCGGCTACATCTCGAACGCGGCCGCAGGTGTCACCAACATCCACACGGTCAACTTCACGACCGGGTTTGCGACGTCCGCGGGCGTCGTCCACGCGACACTGCTCGACGTTGTCCTGCTGCCCCCGGCCGCCGTACAGGTTGCCGCCCCTACAGCCGCCGTCGTCGAGACTGACGGCTCGGCGATCGTCACGGTCACCCGCAGCGGCGACCTGCGCCTGCCGGCATCGGTGCAGTACGCGACATCCGACGGTACCGCCACCGCTGGCACTGACTACCTCACGAGCTCCGGGACGCTCGACTTCGCCGCGGGCGTGACGTCGCGAGTCGTGTCCGTCCCGCTCGTGCCGAGCTCGGCGTTCGAGGGCGGCGAGACCTTCGCCGTGACGCTGTCTGCTGCGGCCGGTGCGGCGTCGCTCGGAGGGGGGACGACGACCGTGACCATCACTGATCCGGCTGACGCCATCGCCCCGAAGGTGCTCGCGCTCCCGCTCGCTGCGCGCAGGGTCAGGACTGTCGGTCTCTCAGGCATCATTGCGCGTTTCAGCAGCTCCGAGGCCGGTACGGTCCGCGTCCGGCTGTTGCTCGGCACCAAGTTGCTCGGCTCGGCCAAGCCGGTCACGCTCACGCTCACGGGCGCCGGCATCGGTGCCGTGCGCGTGAAGCCCACCGCCCTCGGCCAGAAGCGGCTCGTTGCGGCGGTCCGGGTGGCTCGCACCCACAGGGTCAAGCTGGTGTACGTGCTCTCGGTGACGGACCCGAGCGGGAATGCGCGTGTCGTGCGCCTGCCCGTGCTCGTCGTGCGCTGAGCCATTCGCGACCCGGCATGCCCCGACGCGCCAGCTCGATCGCGGGCGCTTCGACGTACACCCAGGTCAGGTGCGACAGCCCGAGCGTCACCGCTGCGACAGCCCCGACCATGCCAGCTGCCTCCAGCCAGGAGTCGGTGGGGGTCAGCACCCCGAGTGAGCCGAGGGCGAGCGCCGCCGGCATGTGCCAGAGGTAGATGCCGTAGGAGCGGGTCCCGAGCTCGACGAGCGGGCGGCGAGCCAGCACGTGCGCGATCGGCGGACGATCGGGAAGCACGGCGCCGGCGACGACAAGCGCGCACGCGAGCGCGACCAGGAAGGGTCCGTATCCGGCGAGCTCCTCACGTGTTGCGATGGCGACCGCGTACGCCGCCAGCCCCGCGGCGGGCAACGCCACCCCGGTCCACGTCGGGCCCCTCAGGCGGGTGCGATAGAGCAGCGCCACGAGCATTCCGAGCGCGAACATGTCAGCGAACGCCAGGAGCGACCAGCTCTGCCACGCGGGGTCGTGCGTGTCCCAGTACGTCTCCCCGAGGCGGTCCGCGCGCTCGTGGGCGCCCCGGACCACTACCGCCGTCAGCGCTGCGACGAGCAACGACCATCGCGACCACGCCGGCAGGCGCCGTCGCAGCGTCGGCGCGACCGCGATCAGCGCGGCGACCGCCGCGTAGAACCAGACCTCCACGCACAGGGTCCACGCCGGCGTGATCACATCGCGAAGCAGGGCGGCGTCGAGGTGGTGCTGCAGCGTCGCCAGCTGGAGCACGTCGAGGGGGCCGCGCACGTCCGGCGGCACCGCAACCAGCAGCACGACCGCGAGCACGCACCACCACAGCGGCAGGATGCGAGCGGCGCGCGCGAGCGCGAAGGCGCCCAGGCTGCGTCGCGGTCGATCGTCGAGCAGCAGCGCGTCGACCGCGCGCCCTCCGACCAGGAACCCGGACAGCACGAAGAACAGGAACACCCCGTCGCGGCCCAGCTGCTGGTACGCACCCATCCAGAACCCGTCCGCGCGCTCGAGCAGGTCGGGGTGCGTGCGCCACGTGAGGTGGTAGAGCATCACGGCAACCGCTGCGATCCCGCGCAGGCCGTCGATCTGTCGAAGTCGGTTCACCACGCGTGGCAGGGTGACCCGCGTCGGGAGGGAATTCCAGCCGCTCTGCGAAGGGTCGTGGCGAGCTACGTAGCTATTTCTAGGTTATCTA
>JAOPYU010000135.1 GCA_025964455.1 Thermoleophilia bacterium
CGAGCATCCCGCGCCGACCGATCGTGTGCGCGCAGTCCATCACAGCTGCTCGAATCCGAGGCGACCCGCTGCGACGAACACGGCCAGTGCGAGCAGCACGAGGCCGGGGATGAACGCCGCTGCCGGATCCCTGCGCTTGGCGTGCGTCGCGAGCGCGCCCAGCATCGTCAGGGCGAGCCCGCCCGCTGCATAGCCAACGACGTCAGGGGCTACGTCGATGATCCCGGGGAGCACCACGCCGATGCCGCCGAGCAGCTCCAGGGCGCCGATGGTGCGCACCTGCGGGAGGGTGAAGTCCTCGACCCAGGCGAGCCCCGCCTCCATGAGCTGTTCGCGCGACCGGGTGGTCTTGAGGACGCCGGCCATGACGAAGGCGGCGGCGAGGAGGCCTTGTGCGACCCACAGTGCGACGTTCACGAGCAGCTCGATCCGGAGTAGTTGCGTGCTCAACTAATCGTAGCTGAGGTTCGTTGCGCGCGCAACTACCGAGGGCGACGCCGGGTGGACGGGCGAGGCTCCGAGGGGATCAGGTCTGCTCGCCCGGCGCGAACTGCCGGTCGCGACCGCTCGTCGCGACCTCCCGGATCGCCGAGGCGAGCACGCTCGGATCGCCGCCCTTGGGAATGAAGCGGTCGGAGCCCAGGTTCACGAGGCGCTTGTGCTGGCGTGCATCGAGATGCGCGCTGGAGAAGACGATGATGTGGCTCGTGGGCGCCATGCGGCGCAGGAGCGGCAGTGCGTGCCAGCCATCCATCACCGGCATCTCGAGGTCGAGGACGATCACCTCGGGCTGGAGCCGCTCCACGACCGTGAGGGCCTCGGCGCCATCCTCCGCGTCGCCGACGACCGTGCAGGACGGCTCCATCGACAGCACGATGCGAAGCAGGTAGATGATCTCCGGCGTGTCGTCGACGATCACCACGCGGCAGGGCTTGAGCGAGAAGCGCGGGTCGCTCGCATCTGCGACATCCCCTGCATCGCCGAACTTCTCGACCACGAGGTAGCCCTCGTGCGCCATGGAGATGCGCTCGCAGTCGAGCATCTCGTGTCCCACCAGCACGGCGAAGTGCGACGGGTGCGCGCGGATGTCCTCGTACTCGTCGACGGTCATCGTCAGCGGCTCGTTGCACTTCGCATCGCCGCACTCGCAGAGCACTGCAAGCAGTGCCGAGCCGGCGAGGTTCGCCTCCTCGCCGTCGACGCTGATGACCTCGTTGGCCGCACGCGCGTCGCTCTCGACGTGGCCGACCTGCTTCTGGCGCTCGCTCATCGCATTCCCGTCCGTGCATGCCGTCGTCGGCACGCAGCCGACGGGCGCGGGATGCACGCCTGCACCCAGCGTACCTGTGCGGGCATGGCCACGGGGCCATCCATCCCGGTAGACTTCGCCGGCACGGCATGGAGACGTGTCCGAGTGGCTTAAGGAGCACGCTTGGAAAGCGTGTGTGCGTTAACCCGTACCGAGGGTTCGAATCCCTCCGTCTCCGCTGGTTCGGCCCTGACCAATCGGTCGGGGCCGTTCTGCGTCAGGGCGCGGATCACCGCCCACGCGGGCGCGATGCGAGGTGCCGCACATCTGCGCGTCGACCGTTTCGGCGACGTTGCCGCGGGCACCTCCGGCCAACTCCGATCGGCCACGTCCGGGCCGACGTCGAACAGCCAGACCTCGAGGGAACGCACGTCGTGCACGCATCGCATCGTGAGAGTGACTCGGCGGATCGCAGCGCCGCCGACGACGGCGCATCGCGCGATGCGCTCCTGGGAGAGGTCCGACGACTGCGCCGTCAGCTCCAGCTCCGCGATGACATGCGTGAGCACTTCCTGGCGATGGCCTCCCACGAACTCCGGACCCCGCTCACCGCGATCTACGGCTTCGCATCGACGCTGCGGGAACGATGGGACGCGCTCCCGGAACGCTCCAGGCTCGAATACGTGGTGATCATCGAACAGCAGGCGGACCGTCTCGCCGGCCTGGTCGCGGACATCCTCACGATGAGCCGCATCGACGGGGGACGCATGCCGATCCGTGCGCGAGCCGTCGACGTTCGCCTGCCGGCCGAGCACGCGATCGCCTCGGTGGGAGCACGCGACGTCTCACTGGTATGTGCGGCGCCGATCGAAGTGCTCGCGGACGAGGTCCTGCTCGAGCGTGCGCTTCGCAAGCTCATCTCCAATGCCCTCAAGCACGGCGCCGAACCGGTGACCGTGGAAGCCGTGGCGCTCGACGGACTGGTCGAACTGCGGGTGCGCGACCACGGGCCCGGCGTCCCGGCGGCGTTCGAGCCGATGCTCTTCGAGGCCGGCCTGCAGATGCCGACTCCTGCCGAACCGGACCCAACCGGCATCGGCCTGGGCCTGGCCCTCGCACAGCGCCTCGTCGAGGCGCAGCAGGGGACGGTCCGCTACGAGCGAGCGGAGCCGTCAGGAGCCTGCTTCGTGGTCTCCATGCCTGCCGCGGAGCAGTGAACGGAACGATGCTCAGTGGCGGGCCTGCGCCGATCGCGCCGCGTCGATCGAGGCGCCCAGCCCAAGACCTAGGTCACGTCCCTGTTTGATCAGGAGCAGCAATTCCACGCCTGAGGCATCGAAGACCCGTTGCTTGTTGCCACGGGTCGCGATACCGGCCCGCTCGACCCAGTAGTCCAGCTTGACGCGCGAAATGCCGGCGATTGCGCAGACCTGACCGGGCGTGAAGTCGATCTTGCCGACATGTTCACGCCAATCGATGTCAGAGAGGAGCGACGCCAGGGGCACCAGAAGCACTTCCGTGATCGAAGGACAGGATAGCTCACTCTTCTAGCTTTTCCAGATCCTCGCCGCACCGCAACTCCGAGTTTCGAATCTGTTCATGGAAGGTGTTGGAACGTGAGTCACGTGGATCGGATTGTGCACTGCAATTGGCGATGTGCCCTCCGCGAGCTCGACCCTGGGAGCCACCGCAACTCACGATGACACTGCCCCGCGGTCCGCGTACGGTGCGTGCCATGGAGATGGATACTGCAGGCTCTGCGCGCGGACCGATCAGGGTGGTGATCGTCGATGACTATCCGCTCGTGCGCGACGCCCTCGTCCGGGCAGCATCGCTCGACCCCGAGATTCGGATCGCGGCGGCATGTCCATGCGGTCCTGCTGCGCTCGAGACGATCGCCGAGCTCGCGCCGGACGTGGTCGTGGTCGAGCTGCGCGTGGGCGACGAGGGCGGCGTCGACCTGCTGCGACAGCTCACGCGCGAGCGCCGTCAGCACCCGATCATGGTGCTGACGGCATGCGATGACCCACACCTGTTCCTGAGCGCCATGGAGCGCGACGTGGCCGGATACGTGACGTTGCACGCCGAGACCGGCGAGATCGTGCAGGCGATCCACGACGTCGGTCGCGGTCGGACCGCCATCGATCCGACGCTCGCGGCCCAGGTGGTGAGGGAGGTGTCGACCAACGGCGCTGACGCGATCGAGGTGCCCTCACGACTGTCCACGGACGAGCGCGAGATCCTGCGCCTGGTCGCCATGGGCCAGACCGACCGCGAGATCAGCACGCAGCTGTACGTCTCGCCCCGCACCGTGCAGAACTACCTGTCACGGATCCGCCGCAAGACCGGGATCCAGCGGCGACCGCAGCTCGCAAAGTGGGCGTCGGAGCACACCTGGGTGTGACGTGGATGCGACTCTTCGCAGGTCCGCATGCCAATCGCTGCCCAGGGTCCTGAATCTCCCAGAGCGTCGAGTGACGTGCCGACGAGGACGGTGATGTTCCGGCCGTGGCGCCGCTCAGGTGCCGCGTCATTCTGAATCGAAAGGAACATCCCGATGCACATTCGAAAGATGATCGCCGTGGCCGCGACCGCGCTCTCCGTCGCAGCCGTCCCGGCAGTGGCACTCGCCGAGGAGACCGGCGGCGTCGCGTCCCCGCCGGCCGAGACGAGCACGGAGACGACCACCAACGCCAACGCCAACACGAACACGAACACGAACACGGACGTGAGCTCCAACACGAGCTCCAACACCAACACGAACGTGGGCGCCAATACGAGCACAAACGCGAACACCGGCACGAACACGAGCGCCAACACGAACACCGGCACGAACACGAACACGAACGCCGGCACGAACACCAACACCCAGACCACGACGACCCTCGTCAACGTCAACCTGAACGTGCCGGCCCCGGCTGGTGCCGGGGCTGCGGGCGCAGCGGGTGGAACTGGTGCCACGGGTGCCACGGGTGCCAACGGTGCATCCGGCAGCAACGCAGGCTCGTCCGGCTCGAACGGAACCGCCACGGGTGGCGCGTCGGCGTCCCCCTCCGCGTCGGGGTCCGGCACCACCTCCGGCTCCGGCTCCACGGCGACCGCGGGCCAGTCCGCCAGCGGCGCTCAGCAGTCCTGCACCTCGGGCAACCAGGGCGGCGTGACTGACACCAACGGCGGTGCCACGATCATCGGTGGTGGCTCCGGTGGGACCTCGACCGGCGGCGCGTCGGCTGGTGACACGAGCGGTGGCACGTCCGGTGGCACGACTGGTGGCACGACTGGCGGCACCTCGGGCGGCGCAACCAACACCGCTGGTGCAAGCCAGGCCGGCGCCGCCTCCGCCAACTGCCAGGCTGTCGCCGGCGCACAGCAGTCGCCCACCGCGGCCGCTGGCGCCAGTGCAGGCCAGGCGGGTCAGGGCCAGCTGCCCTTCACGGGTGCGAACAGCGCGGCCGTCGGCATCGGCGGCTTCCTGACGGTGCTCATGGGCATGGGCCTGTGGCTCGTCGGTGCACGCGCGGCACGCGAGGATGCAGCCTGATCCACGACAGTGTGTCCCCCGACACATGAGGACCTCGGGAGCGTCGGTCGCCGCCGGCGCTCCCGGGCGTTCTCCCGTCGATCGGTCACCGGGTTCGTCATCCGGCGGCGATCACCACCCGGCGGTCCGCCATGCAGGCCAGGTCGGCGATCGACGCGCCGACGAACCGCACGCCGGCCGCCCGCAGCCGCAACACGAGCGCCTCGTCGGTCGTGGCGCCGCCGCCGACCCAGATCTCGGGACGCGGCTCGCCGATCGACGCCAGCGCCCGCACTGCGTCGACCGCCGCATCTGCGCCGTCCGCCGACGTGATCGACATGCAGACGACATCGGCGCGGAAGATCCTCGCCATTGCCGCCGCCTCGAGCGCCGGCATGTTGCAGCCGAGTGACAGGGTCTGCCACCCGAGGCGCTCCATGGCAGATGCGACCATCACGACGGGGAGCTCGTGCAGCTCGCCGCTCGGAGCGAACGTGAGCACGCGAGGTGCCGTGGGAAGCCACGAGCGGACCCGGCATGTCCGGTCGAGGATCGCGAGCGCCTCACGCGCGACGAAAGTGGCCGCGTGTTCGGTCGCGACGTCGATGTCGCCGCACTCCCAGCGCTCGCCGATCTCCTGCATCGCGGGTGCGATCACCGAGTCGATGACGGTGAAGCCGCCGTGGACGAGCGCGAGCGACGCCACCAGGTCGCATGCGACGGCTCGGTCGCGAGCGAGCAACGCCTCACCGAAGACGGATGCCGCGTGCGAGAGTTCGGCCAGGTCCTGGCGGTCGATCGGGATCGTGTTCATGCACTCTGTGTCGGAAGCACGAGCCCGCGTGCACATCCCCCGTTCGGCACGTGTACGTCCCCGTTCGCCGCGGCGTATCAGACGATCTCGATCGGTGTCCCGATCGGCAGCCGCGGATACAGCTTCAGGATGGCGGCGTTCGGAATGCGGATGCAGCCGTGCGACGGTCGACCGGGGATCAGGTCCGGCCGGTCGGTCCCGTGCAGGCCGACGACCCCGCCGCCTGGCCAGTCGGTGAGTCGCGAGTACGCCGCCGTCCCGATGGCGCGCGGCCCGTACGGTCCGCTGGCGTCGGCCACGACGAGCCGCTCGCGCACCCAGGTCGCGCCTGGCGGCGTCGGTGTTGCTGGGGCACCAACGCCCACGCGCGACATCCACACCACGCGTCCGCGCTCGACCAGCGTGGCCCGGAGCCGCGCCCGATTCACCACCAGGCGGGTCGTGACGCGGTAGATCGGTCCCATCGAGTGCTCACGCACCCATCCGCGCTGTCCATTCGGGCGCATCGCGATCGCGACCTGCAGCCATCGAGCTCCGTCCGCATCCACGTGCCGCTGCAGGACCGGATAGACCTCCGGATTTCCCGACTCGGTATCGAGGTGCAGCCGTGTGACCACGGCTGCAGACGCGGACGGATACCGGAACACGAGCCCGCGCGCCTCGGGGTGTGCCCAATGCGCGTACGTCGACCCGTCGGTCATCGGGGTGTAGGTCACCTCGCCGGCGCGCGCGGTCGCGGTCGCTCCGAACACCATCGCCACGACGACCAGGCTGAACGCGATCGCGCGCCGCGCGTTCATCCCGTGTACGTCGGCGCAGCCACTGCGATCTGGCACCGGCGGAAGGCCCGGCTCGTCGAGGAGCGGTTGCCGGCTCGGTCATACGCCACCACGGTGATGACGTGTCGGCCGATCCGCAGGCCACGGATCCGGATCGACAGGCTGGTGCGCGTCAGGCGCGTGCTGCTCACGAAACGACCGTCGAGGAAGACGTGGGCCCGGCTGATGCCTGCGTTGTCGCGCAGGGCGACGGACGCCACGAAGTTGCGCGTGGTGCACACGGCCCGCGGCAGCCGCGAGATGAGCGCGATCGGGCCCGTGCGGTCGGGTCCGACGCCCGTACCGCCACCAGCGCCACCGCCCTCGCCGCCACCGGCGCCGCCTCCGCCCCCGCCTCCGCCCGTGCCGTCAGCGCAGGTCGGTCGCGTGATCGTGTCGTTGAGCAGGGTCACCGCGCCGTTGCGCGCCAGCAGGCGTCCGTCGATCGTGGCCGAATCCTGTACGGCGATCGACGTCAGGGCGAGCACGTTGCCGCGGAAGGTGGTCCGCGTTCCGAGCGTCGCGGAGCTGCCCACCTGCCAGAAGACGTTGCACGACTGCGCGCCGTTGAGCATCGTGACGCTGCTGTCGGTGGCCGACACGAGCGCGGATTCAATCTGGAAGATGAACACGGCGTTCGGGTCGCCCTGCGCGTCGAGGGTGACGTTGCCGGTCAGGTGCAGGGTCGGCACCGAGCCGGTCCGGTACACGCCCGGGACCAGCGTGAGGCCGCCGATGTCAGGAGCTACCGTCGCGGTGAGCGGCCGCCCGGCGGCATCGAGGTAGGCGGTCGTCAGGTCGGACTTGGCCTGGAGCGCGGGTGCGTCGGCGATGTGCTGGGCCCCGTTGACGGTGCCCGGTGGGAAACCCGTGACATCCGTACCGGGATGGAGGCCGAGTTCGCCGGTGACGACGGTCGGCCTGGAGTTGGTCACCGTGCTGCCGGCGAGCACGCCATATGCAGCGGCGGTGCCGAGCGAGACGGGCGCGGTGGCCGCCTGCGCCGGGGCGACCGACACGATCGCCATGACCGTGGCGAGCAGTGCCACGGTTGCGGCTGTCCTGCGATGGATGAACATGGTGCTCCAAGCTTCGGTTCTGCGCGACCAATCCGGCGCGGCAGGTGACTACCCACTGCGGGGCAGAACGCAAGCATCGGCATTCCGTCGGAGCGAATGATCCGACTACGACCCCGGTTCGTCAGAAGCTACGTTTTCTGACGAACCTGCCCGATACTTGCGCGGCGCACGTAATCCGCTACAGTTACGTGCATGGAGCATGCATCCACACCCTCCGCGAGCTCATGCGCCGAGCTGCTGCGCGCCCTCCCGGCGCTGACGGCGCTCAAGCGGAACCTGCGGCACGTCACGCCGCCCGATGCCGGATGGCTGCCCACGCTCGGCGCGCTGTGTCGGGCACCCGACGGCCTGCGGCTGACGCACCTGGCAGACATCCTCTTCGTCGATGCGTCGGTCACCAGCCGGCACGTCGCGCAGCTCGAGGCCCTCGGTTTCGCGGAGCGCCAGACCGATCCGGCCGATCGCCGCGCCAGCCTGCTCGCACCGACCGACGCTGGCCGCGCCTGGATGGGCGATGCGGTCGAGCGGTTCGCCACGCACGTGAGTAGCGCCCTGCCGGGGTGGGAGGACGAGGACGTCGACCTGCTCACGACACTCCTGCAGCGGCTCGCCTCGACCTTCGAGGACGCCGCTCGCCAGCCCTCCCGCATCCCCCTCGACCTGGACACGCCCGTCCCCGGAGCACCCGCATGAGCACCGCCCTTCCCGAACTGTCCATCACGCCGCAACAGCGGTCCCTCGTCCTCGCCGGCACGCTCGTCGGCATGCTCGTCGCGGCGATCAACCAGACCACGGTGACCACCGTCCTGCCGACGATCGCCGCCGACCTGCACGGCCTCGACCTGTACACCTGGGTGTTCACGGCGAGCATGCTCGCCTCCGCCGTCGCGGTGCCGGTCTTCGGCAAGCTGAGTGACATGTACGGTCGCCGACGCCTGTACATCACCGGAGTCAGCGTGTTCATCCTCGGCGCGATCGGCTGCGCGATCGCCCAGTCAATGGAGCAGCTGATCGCAGCGCGCGCGGTGCAGGGCATCGGCATGGGCGCGATCATGCCGCTCGCGATGGCGATCATCGCCGACGTCGTCCCCGCTCGCGAACGCGGCAAGTGGCAGGGGATCATGGGTGCGGTGTTCGGCCTCGCCACCGTCCTGGGCCCACTTGCCGGTGGCTCGATCAGCGACAACTTCGGGTGGCGCTGGATCTTCTGGGTCAACGTTCCCCTCGGCGCGCTCGCGCTCCTGCTGATCGTCACGCAGCTGCACCTGCCGTTCCACCCGCGCCGCACCCGGATCGACTGGCTCGGCGCCGTGACCTTCGGCGGCGGGCTCACCACCCTGCTGCTCGCGTTGAGCCAGGGCGGACGGACCCACGCATGGGATTCGGCCCACATCGTGGGGCTGCTCGCGGCAGCCGTCGTGCTGCTCGTGGCGTTCGTGTTCGCGGAGCGCCACGCGGAGGACCCCATGATCCCGCTCGCGCTCTTCCGCGACCGCAACGTCACCCTGACGAGCATCGCCGGCATCGCGGTCGGCGCCGGCATGTTCGCGGCGATCTTCTACGTGCCGCTCTTCATGCAGGCCGTGGTGGGTGTCTCGAGCGCCGACAGCGGGCTCGCGCTCGTGCCGCTCATGTTCGGGCTGATCCTCACCTCGACGGCGTCGGGGATCCTGATCGGCAAGCTCGGTTCCTACAAGGCGATCATCGTCGCGGGTCCGATCGTCGCCGGGCTCGGGCTGTACCTGATGTCAGGCATGACCGCGGAGGCGAGCATCTTCGACGCCGCCTGGCGCATGGCGATCGTCGGCGCCGGCATCGGCCTCGTGATGCAGAACATCATGCTCGTGGCGCAGAACTCCGTCGACCTGCGTGACATGGGAGTCATCACCTCGCTCGCCACGCTCATGCGCTCGGTCGGCGGCACCCTCGGCATCGCGATCCTCGGGACGCTCTTCGCGAGCCGCCTGCCCGACAACATCGCGTCGGAGATGGGCAAGCTCGATCCGCAGCTCGCCGCGAGCGCCGCCGAGCTGGATTCCGCCAGCATCCTGGACGCGCGCAATGCCCGGCTTCCGGAACCGGTCCAGGACGCACTGCACGCGGCCGTCTCCACGACCCTCACGGACCTGTTCCTGCTGGGCGTGCCGTTCATGGCGCTGGCCTTCCTGGCGGTGATCGCCCTGCGCCGCGACGAGCTGTCGAACCGGTCCGCGATCTCGGTGCGCGACGACCTCGAGCACGAGCTTGCGGACCTGGTCCCCGTGGATGCGGCGCACGCGCCCGAAGCGATCGACGAGCCCATGCGGTCGACGCGCAGCTGACGCGCGCGAGGTCGGTGGAACGTCCCCGCCCGTCCGCCCGAAGAACGGGAGGACGGTTACGTCGCACGCTCGGGATGGCGCGCGACTTCACGGGGATGTGTCATGGGACTTTCGATCGCGTCGATTCCGCGCGTGCCTGCCCTCGGGCTGGTCGCGGCAACTGCAGCGGGTGGTGCGGCCCTCGCGGCGCTCACCCCCTCGATCATGCCGCGCTCGAGCAAGGACCAGCGCCTGCTCGCCATCGGCGGCGGCGTCCTCGGCGCAGCCGCGGGCGGCATCGCGCTCGGCGCGCTGCGCCTCGGCAAGGCGCCCCTTGGTGCGGCCTACGGCCCGGTCAGGACGGCGCTCACCGCCGCGGCCCTCATCGGCAGCGCCGCCATCGTCGCGACCCACTGGGGCGGCGGCACCACCGAGCCGAAGCCGAACCCGACCTACGACCCCGGCACCCGCGACGTGATCGAGAGCGTCGACGAGCAGCGCACGCTCCCGGCCCAGCCCGGGACCAGCGCGGTCGGCCGCGAGAAGCTCGACGTGCGTGGCCTGCGCTTCCTCGACACGATCACGACGGGCCTTCCGCAGCAGCCCGTGCGCGTCTACGCCGGGCTCGGAACAGGTGCGACGCCCCAGGAGCGCGTCGCGTTCGCGATCGAGCGGATGCACGAGATGGGCGCCTTCGACAAGGGCCGGATCGTGATCGCCCAGCCGTCCGGCTCCGGATTCGTGAACCAGGTCCCGATCCAGATGACCGAGATGCTCGCCAAGGGCGACGTGGCGACGGTCGCGCTCCAGTACGGTGACCAGCGCTCGTTCTCGGTGGATTCGATCCTCGCGCGCGACGTTGCGATCGAGCAGCACCGCATGCTCATCGAGGCCGTCCACGCCGAGGTCGAGAAGCTGCCCGCGGGCAAGCGCCCCGAGGTGTACCTGTTCGGAGAGAGCCTCGGCGGCTGGACCGCGCAGGATGCGGTCACCCGCGACGGTGCGCGCGGGTTCGACGATCTGGGCATCAAGCGCGCTCTGTGGGTCGGCACGCCCGGCATGAGCCACTGGTCGGAGAACGTGCCGGCTGACATGTCCGAGCGCGTGACCGGGATCGACAAGCTCAACGCGCTGACCGACGCCGACGTCACCGACCGCGAGCGCGTGCTCGAGTTCCGCAACCCCGACGATGCGGTCACCAAGCTCGACGTGCGCAACATCTGGAAGCGGCCCGAGTACCTGCGCGAGGACTCGCAGCGCATCAACGACCAGGTCTGGATCCCCGGGATCTCGATGCTGCAGGGCGGCCTCGACACCTACAACGCGATCGCGGCGTCGCGGCCCGGCGAGTTCGGCGTCAAGGCGCATGACTACCGGCTCGCCCATGCGAAGGCCGTGCAGCTCGCCTACGACTTCCCGGACGTGCCCGCGAGCGAGCTCGAGGCGATGACGGACACCGCCGAGCGGCTCGAGCAGCAGTACTTCGCCACGCATCCGGGCGCGTGAGACAGGGGGGGCTCGCCCGCCCTCAGGTGACGTCGAGCAGGTCCCAGCAGGCCGGGTCGACGTCGGCCTCCTCGGGCAGGTGGATCCACCCGCCGTCGGCGTGCAGGTCGTGTCGCGGGACATGCGTGCGTCCGAGCGCCGCGCGCCACGCCGTGAGGGCCGCGACCCACGCGTCGAACGTGTCGTCGGTGCGACGCACGTCCGCGCCGGGCGCCTCGACGCTCCAGCGCTCGGCGATCGCAGCTCCCACCTGGGCGCGGAGGTCGCCGGCCCCGGCCGCCTTGTAGCCACGGGTCGAAAGTGCGAGCGCCTGCAGGGTGCCGGCGGGGTAGACCTCCACGACCTGCACGCCAGTCGGCGTCGTCCACGTGCCGCGTCCATCCGGGCGCGCCTGCAGGCTCGTCAACAGCGCCGCGGTCCGCATCGCGGTGTAGGCGATGCGGTCGGCGGAGACCGAGAGCGGGCGACGGCCCGTCGCGCGCTGCACGAACACATCGGTCCAGCGCAGCGTCATCGGTCGACCGTTGCGATCATGCGAGGGCCACGCATGCCCGTTCGACCACCCGGCGATCGCCTCGACGAACGGACGGGGCCACCCGAACGGCGCATCGATGCCGACCCAGGTACAGCCATCCACCAGCTGGACCAACGCGTCGTTGGTGAGGTCGTCGTCGATCGACACCACGCGCGGCGCGGCGGCCCCGGCCGTGTCGATGCGGCAGGCGGCGGTCTTTCGGGGTTGCGATGCCATGTCGATGCCGAGGACCTTCATGGGAGTGGCATTCCCGACGCGCGGCCGGCGCCCACCTCGCGGGTTCATTCCGACGCCGGTATCAAGGCGCTGCGGCAGCGTCCGTTGAGACCTCGTGACCGCTCGCTCCCTCCCCTTCCTCATCGCCCACCGTGACGGCAACCACCCCGAACGGATCCCAGCCGCACTCGATGCCGGTGCGCGCCTCATCGAGGCCGACGTCTACCGTCACCGAGGTCGCCTCGAGGTGCGGCACCTCAAGACGGCCGGCCCGCTCCCGGTCCTGTGGGACACCTGGGAGCTCGCAAGCCCGTTCCGCCGGCGCCTGCAGCTCGCGGAGCTGCTCGCCGCGGCCGAGGAGCACGGCGCGGAGCTCATGCTCGACCTGAAGGGCCGCGACCGACAGCTCGCCGTCGACGTGGAGCGGGCGCTCGACCTTCGCGTCACGCCGCGACCGATCACGATCTGCGCGCGCAACTGGCGACACCTGGACCGCTTCCAGCACCGATCGGACGTGCGTTCGGTGTGGTCGGTCGGTTCGCGACGCGGGCTGCGCCGCCTGCTCGCGCTGCGTGCTGCTCGCCAGCACCCGCTCGGCGGCGTGTCGATCCACGAGCGCCTGCTGAATCCGTCGACCGTGCGCGAGCTGCGACACGCGGCCGAGGTGATCATGACCTGGCCGATCAACTCGCTCGATCGCGCCGAGGCGCTGGTCCAGTGGGGCGTGCACGGCCTCATCACCGATGCACCGCACGTAGTGGCCGATGCCGTTCGGCCGCGCCGCGTCGCCGCCTGATCAGCGCGTCGGCGGCGACCAGCGACCGTCGCTGCAGCGCGACCCGTGCGCGTCGCACGTGAAGCGGCGCGACGTCGCCCCCCGGCCGATCACCCGGAAGGTGCCGACGCCGAACACGTCGACGGACAGCCGGTAGCCGTCCACGCCGTCCCAGGCCACGCGCTCGCTCACGAGCTCCTCACCGGTCTGGCACCCGTCGTAGGTGCCGCGGGCAGCGCGGCACGACTGCAGCTGCTCGGCGGCGTCAGCCAGCCGTGCACGCGCATCGTCGGCCCGGCGACCGCTGGATGCCCAGGTGATCGTTGCGACGACCAGCAGCGCGACGAGCACGCACGCGCCGATGATCGCCGTGGCACGGAGGACGCATGGGGTCATCGTGCAGGCTGGACGGCGCGCGCGGCGGGCCCTGTCAGCCACTGCGCGGCGAGCGGGCCCCAGTTGCCCTGCGCGTCGCGGCCACGCACGTAGACGAGCGTGCCATCACCCGCGTCGGGCGACAGGCCCGGCAGTGCAGCGGCGGAGCCGACGACGGTCTCATCGACCTCGTCGAACGCGCCGTCGGCCGCCTGCAGCGCCACGCCCGAGCCGGGTGCGGCTGCGGTGTCGAGCACCAGCTCGGCGCCGGCGATCGCCTGCTTGCCGTTGTTGGCGTCCGTCAGTCGGGCTGACACCTGCTTGGTCGCGGGGTCGACGACCGCGTCGATCGCGTCGGGACCGAACACGCGGGTGAACGGCGAATCGGCGATCTTCACGGCATACGTCAGCACCGGCAGGTTCTCGCGCAGCGTCTTGGCGAACTCCGCGTCGCTCTGGTGGAAGGACGAGCCGGTCTCGATGGCCAGGGCCGGCACGCCGTCGGCGCCGTAGGCGTGGTCGTCGGTCGTGCCCGTGGTCGGGTACAGCTGCACGCTCTGCATCGGCGAATAGCCGTTGTAGGTGGTGAACTTCTCCGCGATCGCCTTGAAGGCCAGGTGGTCCTTGGAGGGCTCCTTGGTGTCGCCCCACGGGAACATGTTGAGCCTGGAGTAGGAGTGCCAGTCGATGAACACGTCCGGCTTGTGGGCCTTCAGGTACGCCTGGATCGCCTTGGTCTCCGGCTCGCTGCCGGCGCTCGGGCCGCGGTAGGTCTCGCTGCGCGGGCTCGAGCTCGCGCCCGCGCCTCCCCAGTGGTACTCGTAGTTGCGGTTGAGGTCGACGCCGTCACCCGGGCCCGACGTGTTCTTGCGCTTCATCAGGTCGCCGCCCTTGGCGCCCTCGAAGCCGCGCTCGACCATCGCGTGGCCGTCGGCGTTGAGCATCGGCACCAGCACCGTCTCGCGGCTGTCGAGCAGCATCGTCGCCTCGGCGTCGCGGCCGTGGCCTGCGAGCAGCTGCGTCGCGAAGGTCATGAGCAGCTCGGGGTTCGCGATCTCGCGGGCGTGGATGCCGCCGATGTGCATCGTCGAGGGCTTGTCACCCGCGATCGTGCGATTGCTCAGCACGAGTGCGAGCACGTCGCGGTCGGCCGTGCCCTGGGTCTTCTCCCACGTGTCGCCGATGTCGCGCACCTCGACCAGGTCCGGGTACGTCGCCTGGAGTTCGTACATGGCGGACTTGAGCTGCTCGTAGCTCCTGAAATACGTGGGCGCGCCCTTGCCGACCAGGTGCTGGGGCAGCTCGTCGCTCGTGAGCTCGGCGCGGCGGCCTGCCTCGAGCCGCGCCTGCACGACCGCCGGGTCGTAGGGATCGGCCTCGAACGCGGTCTGCTCGGCTCGCACGTCGCTCGGGGCGGGCGATGCCGGCGCGCGTCGCGCGACGTAGTCGGGGGAGCCGGCCAGCGACGCATCCACCGGCGGGATCGGCGCGGGAAGTCGGGTGGCGGCAGCGGTCGGGGAGGAGGTGAGGATCATGGTGGTCATGCCTTGTCGGTCGTGAGCCACTGGGCCGTCAACGGTCCCCAGTTGCCCTGGTCATCCTGGGCGCGGACATAGACGAGCTGGGCGGCGGCGCTCGCCGCACCAGTCGCGCCCGCGATGGCGCCGGTCACCTGCTCGGTGATCGAGTCGAATGAGCCGTCGGCGGCAGTGAGCTTGCTTCCGGTGCCGGGCGCCGCGAACGGGTCGAGGACGAGCTCGGCGCCGGCCAGGCGCTGCCCGCCGTTGCCCGCGTCGCTCACGGCAGCCGTCACGCCAGCAGCGGAGACGCGCACGTCACTGACATCGGGGCCGAGCACGCGCGTCAGCGGCGCATCGGCGACCTTGTCGACGTAGGTGAGCACCGGGGCGTTCTTCTGCCAGGTCTCCTCGAACTGCGCGTCGCTCTGGTGGAAGGAGTCGCCGGTCTCGATCGTGAAGCCGGGGATGCCGTGCTGGCCGAGCATCCAGTCCTTGCTCGTGCCGTTGGTCGGGTACAGCTCGATCGACTGCTGCGGCGTGTAGCCGTTCCAGGTCGAGAACTTCTTGGCGAGGGCGTTGAGGCCGGCGTACTGGGGGGCCTTGTCCTTGGTGTCGCCCCACGGGAAGAGGTTGAGGCGGGAGTAGGAGTGCCAGTCGACGAAGATGCCCGGCTTGGCCGCAGCCGCCTGGCCCTGGATCGCCTGCACCTCAGGCTCGCTGGCGGCGGACGGCCCGCGGTACGTGTCGCTGCGCGGGTTCGTGCTGGAGCCGTTGCCGGTGTTCCAGTGGAAGTCGTAGTTGCGGTTCAGGTCCACGCCGGCGGGGCCGGAGGTGTTCTTACGCTGCATCAGGTTGCCGCCGGGTGCCTTGGTGAAGCCCTTCTCCACGACGACGTGACCGTCGGGATTCATCATCGGGACGATGTCGATGACGCGCGTCTGGAGCAGGCCGGTCGCCTCGGCGTCGGTGCCATAGCCTGCGAGCAGCTGCGTCGCGTGACGCAGCACGAGCTCGGGGTTGGCGATCTCGCGGGCGTGCTCGCCTGCGATGTGGAACGCCGTGGCCTTCTTGCCGTCGTTGATGCCCTTGGCGGTGATCCGCAGCATGAGCACGTCGCGGTCCGCCGTGCCGGCGACCTTCTCCGAGGAGTCGCCGATGTCGCGGACCTCGACGAGCGCGGGGTACTTGGCCTGCAGCTCGAACATCGCCGCCTTGACCTGCTCGTACGTGCGGAAGTAGCTGGGCGCGCCGCGCTCGGCGATCGTGGGATCGAGCTCGCCGGTCTCGTACTCGGCGACGCGACCGGCCTCGGTGCGCTCGCGGACGACCTCCGGGTCCAGGTAGTCGATCGGCGCCGGTGCAGCCTTCGGCATCGTCGTCGTCGGGGCATGCGCAGCTCGCGTGATCACGTGGTGGTCCTCCGGTGTCCTCGTCCGAACCCCTGAAGCTACGCCCGGCTCGACCAGATCGAAACGATTTCCGGACGGCGTTGGCCGGAGGGGGTCGGCCCGGTCGGGCGGGGCGGGCCGACGGGTCGCCGCGGGTCGCCGGGGAGGCCGGCACGCGTCGGCGAGGCTCTGGTACGATCTGCCTACCGAGGGCGTATAGCTCAGCGGGAGAGCACTCGCTTCACACGCGAGGGGTCACTGGTTCAATCCCAGTTACGCCCACTTCGGAGACGGACGGCCGGCACATCGCGTGTCGGCCGTTCGCGACTCGGGATCCATCGCTCGGGGAGGGCTGGTACGATTCCCGGGATGCGCGTGGTCGAGGTCCGCGATCGTCGGCGTTGAAGCACTGGTATTCCCTGAACCGGGTCAGGGCCGGAAGGCAGCAGCCCTCAGGGGACCCTGCCAGGTGTGGAGTCGGCGATCGTGGGCCTGGACCACGCGTTTTCTTCACCATTGGATCTCGCCTCGGTGCCACGCTGCTACGGTTCGGCAATGCACCGTCGTCTCGCGGCCTCCGCCGCCCGCTCCCCCTTCCTGCTCGCTGCACTGCTCACCGTGTTCGCGGCGCTGGCTGCGATCGCCGTCCCTGCGAATGCGG
>JAOPYU010000165.1 GCA_025964455.1 Thermoleophilia bacterium
GGCTCGCCTGGTCGCTGCCGCGCGGGCGGCAGTCAGTTGGGCCGCGTCGGCGTCGGAACCAGCCGCGGTCGTGTCGGTGGCGGGCGCGTCGATGACCGGCGAGAGCGAGCCGGCCGCGCCCGCGTCCTCGCGCGTGAGCACACGGACGTTGACGAGCACGCCGACGACCACGAGCGCCGCAACGGCGAGCGTGCCGATGATCCAGACCGGGCGTGTGGGGCGACGGGGCTTCATCGTGCTCGACGATAGCGCGACTCAGTCGTCATCGCTGCCGTGGTCGTCGCCACCACGCGAGCCGTCGTCGCCGCCATGCCTGCCGTGATCGTCGCTCGCTCCGTCATCGCTGCCGCCGACGCGATCGCCGCCGTGGTCGTCACCGACGTCGTGCGCCTCCACGGTGCCGTCGTCTTCGGCGTGGTCACGTCCGCCGCCGCCGTGCCCGTCCGCAGCGCGCGGCGCGACGACGGGCGCCCCTGAGCGCCGGCCGGATCGAGACGTGGATGCGTCAGCTCGCGGCGCCGCTGCGTGCTTCGAGCCCGACCTCGCGGACGGGCCCGAGGAGCTCGCCGCCGCCTGCGCGCGCTGCGCCTCGAGCGCGGCGAGCCGTCGCTCGATCGCCTCGAGCTCGGTGCTCGCGGAATCGTCGGTCGCATCGGTCAGCTGGCCGACCGATGCCGCGGGTTCGCTGTTGTCGGAGCCGAGCGGGAGCGCATTGGTCAACGCGCGTCCGCCGAGCAGCGCGCTCGTGGCGAGCAGGGCGACCGGGAGCACGAGGTGCGTGCGATTCATGGGATACCTCCAAGGTGTCGTGTCGCCCCGAATGGGCGACCTGACCATCACCGTACGGGCGGGGGGTGAAGGCCGGGCCATCGCTTCTGGAGCGTTCGGCGACCGTTTGGCAAGGGTTTGGCAAAGCCCCTGCTCATGGCGGCTGTCGGCAGGCGTCAGCGGGTACGATCTGCCCCATGCAGGTGCTGCTGGTGGAGGACGAGCCGTCGATCGCCGAGCCGCTCGTCGTCGCCCTGCGGCGCGAGGGCCACGAGGTCGTGCACGCTGCGGACGGCGCCACTGCCCTCGAGCACGCGCAGTCGCCGGACATCGACATCGTGCTGCTCGACCTGCGGCTTCCCGACATGGACGGCTTCGACGTGTGTCGAGCGATCCGGTCACGCAGCGACGTGCCGATCATCATCGTCTCCGCACGCGGGGAGGACATCGACACGGTGCTCGGGCTCGAGCTCGGCGCCGACGACTATCTCGTGAAGCCGTTCGGCGTGCGTGTCCTGTTGGCGCGGATGCACGCCGTCATGCGCCGCCGCCAGCCCGCCCCGCCGGCGGATGGCGGCGTCGATGCGTCCGCATCTCCGACATACGTCGTGGGTTCGCTCACCGTCGACGTGCGGGCGCACCGGGTGTTCGACGGCGCGAGCCCCATCGAGCTGACACCCACCGAGTTCGACCTGCTCGTGGCGTTCGCGCGACGACCTGGGGCTGCCTGCTCGCGCGACCAGCTGCTCGCCGACGTGTGGCAGACCAGCTGGACCGGGTCCACCAAGACGGTCGACGTCCACGTCGCGTCGCTGCGCCGCAAGCTCGGCGAGGCAGTCAGCATCGAGACAGTGCGCGGCATCGGCTACCGCCTGGTCGCCCCCACATGACACGCCGCCTCCTGCTGGGGATGCTCGGATTCGCCGCGCTCGTGCTCGCGCTCCTGATGATCCCGCTCGGCGTGGCCAACCAGCGCTCCGAGCGCGCCGACCTGACCCGTCGCCTCGAGCGCGATGCCGTCTCGGCGGCGTCGCTCGCCGATGCGCTCGTGCTCGATGATGCGAGTGCGACGCGCGCTCGCGGGCGCGTCCAGGCGCGGCTCGAGGACTACGCCCGGAATTCGGACGCGAGGGTCGTCGTCGTGGATGCGGCGGGCCGGTCGGTGCTCGACACGGGCGAGCCCGGGCGCGCCGTGCAGCTCGGGCGCGACTTCTCCACGAGGCCGGAGGTCGGGGCGGCGCTCGATGGGCGCGCAGGGTCGGGCGAGCGCGGATCCGACACGCTGGGGCATCCGCTGCTGTTCGTCGCCGTGCCGATCGCGAGCGGCGGTGCGTCCCTGGGCGCCGTGCGTATCAGCTACCCCGCCGCCGAGCTGGACGATCGGATCCGCCGCGCATGGCTCGGCCTCGCAGGCGTGGCATTCGCCGTGCTCGCAGTGGCATCGCTGGTCGGCCTGGTCGTGGCGCGCTGGATCGCGCGGCCCCTGCTCGACATCGCGCGCGTCGCCGAGGAGGTGGGCGCCGGCGACCTCGCTGCGCGTGCGGATGAAGGGGACGGACCGCCCGAAGTGCGCACTGTCGCCTCGCGTCTCAACGCTTCGGTCGCCGCGCTCGAGCGCACGCTCGAGGACCAGCGCGCATTCACCGCCGACGCCTCCCACCAGCTGCGCACGCCGCTGCACGCGCTCACCCTTCGCCTCGACAACGTGGCGCATGAACTCGCGTCCGGGGACTTCGCTGATGCCGCCGCGGACGTCGACAAGGCCGCGATCGAGGTGGGGCGGCTGACATCGCTCGTGGAAGCCCTGCTGATCCTGGAGCGTGCCGATCGCAGCGCCCGCGTGCCGCACGAGGAGATCGACCTGGTGGAGGTCGTGGCGCTGCGCGCCGAGGCCTGGGGTGAGCATGCTGCGCGCGCGGGGGTCGACCTCGAGCTCGACCTGCCGGCTTCGATGTCTGCGCGTGCTGATGCGATCCACGTGGAGCAGGTGCTCGACAACCTCGTCGACAACGCGATCGGCGTCTCGCCGTCCGGGCGCCCGGTGCGCGTCGTGGGCCGACTCCTCGACGACGTCGCCGAGCTGCACGTGGTCGACCAGGGGCCGGGACTCAGCGACGAGCAGCTGGAGCTGGTGTTCCGCCGTTTCCACTCGGGGGCGGCGCAGCAGCCACACCGCCGCGGCGGCGGCTTCGGCCTCGGCCTCGCGATCGTGCGGCGGCTCGCCGAGGTGGACGGCGGCACCGTCGAGCTGCGCCACGGCCCGGGCCGCGGCATCGACGCCGTCGTGCGCTACCCGCGGTCTTCCGCGAGCCAGGCAGCAGCCTCGAGCGACGCGTAGCTGATGATCACGTCGGCGCCCGCGCGCCGCATCGACAGCAGCGTCTCGAGCTGGATCGCGCGCTCGTCGATCCAGCCGCGCTGGGCAGCGGCCTTGACCATCGCGTACTCGCCGCTGACGTTGTAGACCGCGAGCGGCAGGCCTGTCTCGTCCTTGATGCGGCGCACGATGTCGAGGTAGGCGAGTGCCGGCTTGACCATCAGCATGTCCGCGCCCTCGCCGGCATCGAGCACGCTCTCGCGAACGGCTTCGGACCCGTTGGCAGGATCCATCTGGTACGCCTTGCGGTCGCCCTTGCCGGGAGCGGATTCGGCCGCCTCGCGGAACGGGCCGTAGTAGGCGCTGCTGAACTTGGTGGAGTAGGACAGGATCGCGACCTGGTCGTGCCCGGCCTCGTCGAGCGCCGCGCGCATGGCAGCGACCCGTCCGTCCATCATGTCGCTCGGCGCGACGATGTCGGCGCCCGCATCGGCATGGCTGACAGCCACGCGTGACAAGAGTTCGAGCGTCTCGTCGTTGCGGACCGCGCCCGCGTCGTCGAGCACGCCACAGTGGCCGTGCGCGGTGTACTGGCACAGGCACACGTCGGTCATCACGAGCAGCTGCGGGAAGCGGTCCTTGATCGCGCGCACGGCGAGCTGCACGATGCCCTCGGTATCCCATGCCTCGCTGCCGAGCTCGTCCTTGGCGGCAGGCAGCCCGAAGAGCAGCACCCCGCCCAGCCCGGCGGTCACCGCACGCTCGGCCTCGGCCACCGCGACGTCGATCGACATGTGAGCGTGTCCAGGGATCGCCCCGATCGGGTTGCGCACGTCCGTGCCATGCACGATGAACATCGGCAGCACGAGGTCGGCGGCGTCGAGCCGCGTCTCGCGGACCAGGTCACGGAGGGCACCGGTTCGGCGGAGGCGACGGAGGCGGGTAGCGGGGAAAGCCATGGATGGCATCGTAGCGACGTGCGCATGTGGGCGCGCAGGGAATACCAAACAGGCCGTACGGATTTTGAAATGTAGGTTGCAGCAGAATTACGCTGTACGATCTTCTGGCGTCGGACAGTCCGGCGCACCCGTCCAAGGATTGCCAGATGCTCGCTCGTTCCTTCCGCACGTCCCTGCTCGTCCTGAGCATGGCCATTGCTGCCACCGGAATCGCTCCGCAGGCTTCTGCAGCACCTGGCGACGTCGACACTTCCTACGGGTCGGCCGGAGTGGCCACGTTCGGCGCCGACACAGGGACGATGCTCGGACGACTGGAGCAGGACGCTGACGGAAGCTCGGTCTACGTCGCCGGCTACGCATATTCGGGCGCGGGGAACCGATATCGCTACCAGGTTGGTCGTCACACGATCGACGGGTCCGCTGGAGTCGTGGGTCTCGGTACGAACCTTGGTGCGAGCCACCACACGACGTTCGCCGACCTGGTCCGCATCACCGTCGGCGCCCACGCTGGCAAGTACGTCGGTGTGCTTCGTTCCGATGACGGCCTGACCTTGGTCAGGCTCATGTCCACGCTCCAGCCCGACTCGACCTTCGGCAACGCGCTTGGCGAAGTGGTCGTCGCACCGGCTGCCAGCGGGCTGTACGAAGCTGGCCTCGCGGTGGACGCTGCGGGCAACTACCTTGTCCTGAGCAACGTAGGCGGTGTGCCGCCGATGACCGCCCGAGTCCACAAGATCAAGCCCGACGGAACGCCCGACACGGACTTCGGCACCACAGGCGTTGCCCTGGTTCCCCAAGGCGAAGGGCCGGCGACGTCCGGGTCTGATATCGCGGTAGCAGCTGACGGATCGATCTACGTCGGAGGATCCCCCCAGGGCGCATTCACGATGGTGCGTCTGACCGCGAACGGAGTGGCAGATCCGACCTTCGACGCGAATGGCGTCGCCCGCATTGCTGTCAATGGACTCGGCGGGGCGGTGGCGAGCGAGCTGCTCCTGCAAGCAGATGGAAAGATCGTGCTCGCAGGCGGGTACGGTGTATTCGAGCTGGTCCGCTGGAACAGCGACGGGTCCATCGACACATCGTTCGGTGGCGGCGATGGACACGTCGAGACCGTGCGCGTTGACTGCTGCCCGGGTTCGGACGGCGCCATGATCTACGGTCTCGCGCAGCAGCAGGATGGGAGGCTGCTCGCGGGCGGCCGCATGCAGCTCACGACGGACTCCCGCACGCGGCTCGCGCTCGTTCGCTACAACGTGGACGGCTCGCTCGACGCCAGCTTCGGCAGCGCGGGCATCGTCTGGGATGCGCCAACGTTGGCGACGGGATCCAGCGTGATACGGGACGTCGTCGTCCAACCCACCGGGAACATCCTCGTTTCCGCCGTCTCGGGTGGAAGCTCGACTCGTGAGCTGATCCGGTTCAAGGGTGGGCGACCGCCGGCTGCTGACTTCACGCACCCGACGGCGTTCACCGGGGACGACGTGACCTTCACGTCGACATCGACCGCGACGGCCCCCGCGACGGTTGCGTCCATGTCCTGGTCGGTCGACGGTGCCGCGGTGGCGACGACCCCCACCCTGCATCGCACGTTCGCCGATCATTCGTCGCATACGGTCGCCCTGACCGTGACGGACAGCAACGGGAATGTCGACACCGTGAGCAAGAGCGTGTCGGTCTTCGTGCGGCCGGAGGCGAACTTCGAGTATTCGCCGACGCCGCCGTACCGCAACGAGACGATGACGTTCACCTCCACCGCGACGGCGACGTCTCCGTCGCTGATCGTGCCGTCCCAGATCGAGTGGGACGTCGATGGCGACGGCGTCTTCAATGCGACGGGTGTCACGGTCACGCACGCGTTCTCCACGCTCGGCGACCATCTGGTCCGCTTGCGAGTGACCGATTCGTCGGGCGGCACTGACGAGGTCAGCCGCGTGGTGACCACGCAGGCGCGGCCGGAGCTCCCACCGACGGACACGACGCCGCACCCCTCGATCGAGTCGATTCCCGGAACTCTGACACCCATCTTCACCGCGGGTCTCAAGCGGTCGACCGCGGAGCTCACGAGGATGCCCGCGTACGTGGCGAAGCGGTTCACCGTCGATCAGGTGCAGAACGACCTGGGGATGACGCGCGACCTGAACGTCCAGTACGTCCTCAAGCCCGGACCCGTCACCAGCCTGCCGAAGGCCAAGCGCGCGACCGCCAGGCCGTACGAGGTGTTCGCGACCAAGCCGGCTGCCGGATCCGCGCTCAAGTCTTCGTTCCCGGCACCGGCTCAGGTCGTGACGCTCTCCTACTACGACCCGAAAGTCCCCAAGGACGCCAACTGCCCGTACGCGGACGGCAAGATCAAGACGGGGAGGTCCACGCTCGACATGTGGGCCGTCATTCGCGGCATGGGCGTGTTCGAAGGAGCGGACCAGCTCGACGACCTGGGATGCAACTACGAGATCACCGGCCTGGACTACACGAGCGCCGTGAACGAATCCTCGCTCTACAAGTTCGCAGCCGTGACCGTGAAGGGCAAGCGCCTGCTCCGAGTTCGCATCGGATCTCCACGCCAGCCGGATTTCCGGGCCGCGTTCAATGAGCCCCTCCAGCCGGACTTCGAGACCGAGCTGGGTCTCGCCGATGACGCACAGGTGGTTGCCGCTGACCAGAACCACAGCATGGGCGTGACCGTGATCGAGCGAGCGACCGGCCGCTTCGCGCAGTACCTGCCGGTCAAGCTCCTCGACCCGAGCGGCGACGTCATCGCCGCCGGACGGACCGACGCCGGCGGGTTCGTCCACATGCAGTACTCGTTCAAGGAGCGGACCGGCTCGCTGCGCCTCGTCATGGAGCTGACCGACCCGCGGACCGGCGACATCCTGATGAGTGGCATCCAGACGTTGCCGATCGTGCAGCGACCCGACGGCTGGACCGACATGAACGGCAACGGCATGGTGCGCGACACCGCCTCCAAGCTGCTGCGCTTCAAGCGCAGTGGCGTGGTTCGCGGCACGTCCCGCAGCGGGCGCCTGCTGAAGACCGCCGCGAGCAACGACCTGTACGAGCCGATGCTCCAGTCGCTCCAGGAGATGTACACGGTGCTCTACAACCGCCTCGGCCTGCCGGGCAAGGCCATCGCCGCAGCCGTCGTTGATTCGCTGCGCTTGGCGATCGCACAGAAGTCACCTGAGGACATCGCCCGCCAGACCGGCTTCTCGGTGGGCATCATGGGCAACGGCATGGCACCGCTGCGCACCGACGGCACCCTCGCCCAGGGCATCGGATCCTCGTCCGTGTCAATCATCGGCAGCAACGGATCGACCCTGCTGGCTGCGGGCGGGGCGGGGATCATCTCCGGCGGTGCCGGCAACATCATCAGTGGCGGCGCGGGCAACATCATCTCGGGCGGCGCCGGGAACATCATCAGCGGCGGGGCCGGCAACATCATCTCCGGCGGTGGAGGCAACATCATCAGCGGCGGGGCGGGCAACATCATCTCGGGTGGTGCCGGCAACATCATCAGCGGTGGTGCGGGCAACCTCGTGCGATCCGGATCCGCCCTGCGCGCTCGCTCGCCGCTGGCGCCCGGCGTGGTGGCGGGTATGGCGTTCCAGTCGACCCGGTACGCCGTGGACGTCCGCAGCTTCAAGGTGCGCGAACTGGAGGACACGACCGTGATCGTGAATCTCGACGGCACGCTGCCGGCGGGCACGCTGATCGCCCGCGGGTTCGGTGCGACGCCGATCGTGCTTCCGGGCAAGCTGCGCTGATCGCTGGGGGCCAGCGTGCGGCGCCATGGGGCCACGCCCGGTCGGTGGTGCCGCACGCACGCGCTGGCGGGCGGGAGAATCGCGACATGCAGCTGTCCGCCTCCGCCACCCGTCCCGTCATCACGCCCCCGCGCGCCGTCACGGCGCCCGTCGACACGCGCCCGATGCGCATCACGCTGGATCCGTCGCTCACGCTCGATGCAGCAGACCAGCTCGGTCGCACCTTCGTGAGCTCCGCGAGCGGGATCGCCACGTTCGGCCCGGCCGGCGAGGCGACGACCTGGGTCGTGAGCGACGAGCTCCCCGGCGTCGCGAAGTTCGGCGCGCTCAACGCGCCGGGCACGATGGTGGAGGGGCTTGCGCCCGCCACGAAGAAGCCGGACCTCGAGAGCGTCATCGTGCTGCCGAACGACCGCTGGGGTGCGCCGCCGCTGTTGTTCGCGGCCGGGTCGGGCTCGAGCGAGAGCCGCCACCGCGGCCTGCTCTTCGAGCTCGACGCCAAGGGGGCCGCGACGCGCCGGCCGAAGACGGTGGATCTCGCGCCGCTGCACGCCGCACTTGCCAAGCGCCTGCCGATGGGCGTCAACATCGAGGGCATGGCACTGCGCGACGGCGCTGCCGGCCAGGAGCTGCTGCTGTTCCACCGTGGCCAGATCGCCGGCGACCGCAACGTGGTCTTCACCCTCGACGCGATCGATGCGATGGCTGCGCTGCGCAACGACCGTCCGATCCCCGCGAGCGCGATCCGCGGCGAGCACGTGATCGACCTGGGCGAGTACGACGGCGCGCCCCTCGGCTTCGCCGACGCCCGCGCACTGCCGGACGGGCGCATCGCCTTCATCGCGAGCGCCGAGGCCTCGACAGAGCGCGGCGACGGCGCGATCCTCGGTTCGGTCGTCGGCACCCTCGACCGCGACCTGGCGGTGACATCGCTGCGCCCGCTCATGGGCGTGCCGCGCAAGGCGGAGGGCATCGAGCTGGCACGCCGCTTCGATGCGCGCGCCGACGCGAACGACATCGTGCTGGTCACCGACCCGGATGATCCGGCCAAGCCCGCCGAGGTGCTGCGCGCCACGCTCTGATGATCAGGGCCGCGTGTCAGTCGTGGGCGAGCGGCGCGTCGCGCGGCTTCGTGCCGACGATGACGCCGTCCAAGTGCTCGGCGGCCACGAACGGCTTCGCGGCGGCCGGTTTGGCGAGGCGCTCGGCTCCCACCGGAGCTGCGTGACGTCCGTCGATCGTCGCCACCAGCGCATCCAGCGCGGGCAACATGCGCGCGCTCGTGTCCGCGAAATGCGCATCGGTCTGGTGGTGCACCACGCCCGTCTCGATCGTGAGCGACGGCACGCCGAGCGTGGCGTTGGCCCAGTCCTTGAGCGTGCCTCCGACCTCCTTCGACCAGTGCGCATCGCTCGACGAGATCGCGTATCCCGTTGCTCGCGCCACGAGTGCCGCCGCGGCGCGTGCATCGGCAGCGCCGGTGCCGGGGGGCACGAGCACGACCCCGCCGGCTGAGTGCACGTCATACACCGCGGCCGGGCGCAGGCGCGTGCCGAGCGCCTCGACTGCACGTGTCTCGCTCTCGCTCGACGCGAACGGGCCGCGGTAGTTCTGCTTCGCGGGCTCGGTGTCGCCCGGCCCCCAGTGCCCGTCGAAGTTGCGGTTCAGGTCGACCCCGCCGTCGGAGCCGTGGTTGCGCCGTCGCCAGATCTCCGCCGGCAGCCCCGACTCGAATCCGTGCACGACCGTCATGAGCCCGTCCGGATTGGCGTTCGGGACCAGGACGACCGTCCGCTGCGCGAGCAGCTCCCGATATGCCGGATCCCCGGCCGCGGCCCCGTCGAGCGTCCGCCGCGCCCACGCCATGAGCACTGCTGGATTCGCGCTCTCGCGCGGATGCACGCCGGCTGTCAGCAGGATGCGCGGCACCGACGGGTCATCCGGCCGCGAGCCGACCACGAGCGCCAGCACGTCGTGCCCGCCGGCACCGGCCGCCTTCAGCGCCGAGTCGCCGATGTCCTCGACCCGAGCCAGCATCGGGTGCGCCGCGGCGAGCGCCCGGAGGTCACCCGCGAGCTGCACCGAGTCGCGCACGTACGCGGGACGCGTCGGCACGTCGGTGCGCCACGGGATCGTGGCAGGGCGGATCGGGGCGGCAAGCTGCACGTCGGTAGATCGCCGTAGCCCGGGCCGCCGGGCCGGCTCCCGCGCGTGCGTGGCCGCTCGCTGCCGCGAGGGCGGCCGCCCTCGTCAGACAAGTCGCTGGAGCAGTCGTGTTGCCACCGCAGACGGCACGAGGCCGATCGCCAGCAGCTGCGAGCCGCGCTCGCGGATCGTCTCCCACGGGTGCACGTCGAACAGCACCGCGTTGAACAGCTCGCGGGCGGGGGCGACCGGCAACAGGTTCTCGAACAGCTCGAGCGGACCGTTGGTGCCGACGAGCGCCAGCGGCGCCAGCGGGAGGATGAGCAGGATGCCGACGAGCGTCGCCGTGCGTGCGTCGCGCACGAGCACGGCGATGAGCGCGCCGATCCCCGAGCACGCGATGCTCACGACGAACACCGCGCCGAGCAGCAGCGGGAGTCGTTGCCAGACCTGGTCCTCGAGCACGGCGAACACGACGAACAGCCCGGACGAGAACAGGATCGCGAGCATCGCCCCGAGCAGCAGCTTGCCGGCGACGACCTGCCACGCGCTCGCGAGGCCGCGCAGCAGGCGCCCGAGCACGGCCTCGTCGCGCTCCGCCGCCAGCGATGCGGCCACCAGCACGACGCACACGAACGCGATCGCCACGGCCAGCGCGAAGCTCATCGCCTGCGCCGTCAGCAGTGGGCTCTTGCCCTTGGTGCGCTCCACGTCGAGGCGCACCGGCGCCGCCGTCGCCTCGAGCGCGTTGTCGGCCAGGCCGATCGCCTTGCCGGCGTCGTCGGCGAACTCGATGGCGTTGTCGAGGCGCTCGATGAGCTCCTCGTTCGCGTCCTCGTCCTGGCGCTCGAGCTCCTCGCGCGCCTCGCGCAGGTCGTCCTCGATCGGCGCGAGCCCGTACAGGTCGAACTCGTCCCCGTCGACGTTGACCTCACCGCCCGTCACGAGCTTGTCGAGGTACTCGCGGTTGGTGTCGATCAGCGCATCGCTGATCTTCAGGTTGATGTTGTAGATCACGCCGCGCATGCGCTGGGCCACGACGTCACCGAGGGCGCTGTCACCGATCAGGAAGTCGAGGTCCGCCCCGGACAGCTGCGTCTTGAGCTTCGCGACCGTGCCCTGTGGGATCACGAGCACGCCCGCGACCTGCCCCTCTTGGAGCGCGCGCTCGGCTTCCTCGCGCTGGAGCTTGACCACGTCGACGCCGTTCTTCTCCGCCTGCTCGACGTACTCGGTGACGCTGAAGGAGTGATCGCCGATCTCGATCTTGTCGCCGCTCAGGTCCTCGTTGACGAGTGCGACCTTCGGTGGTCCCTGCTGCAGCAGCACGCCACCGACGATCGCCGCCACGAGCAGCGGATACAGCACGAGCAGCAGCAGCAGGCCGCGCGTGCGACCGAGCATGCGCGCGTCCTTTCGTGCGAGCAGCAGCGGGGTCGAGATCATCGCGCCGCACCGCCCCGCCACAGTCGCAGCAGCCCCGAGCTCAGCGCATCGAGCGCGAGCTCGTCCTCGGGCTGTGCGGGATCCGCCGCGACATCCGCGATGCCGGCGAGCGGGCCGTCGTAGATCGCGTGCCCACCGACGACGACCACCACGCGGTCGGCGGCTGCGGCATCCTCGATGGAGTGGGTGGAGAACAGCACCGCGCACCCGTCGGCGGCGCGCTCGCGCAGCACCCGGAACATCGCCGTGCGGTGGACCAGGTCGACGCCGGTCGTGGGCTCGTCGAGCACCAGCAGGCGCGGCCCGCCGAGCAGCCCGACCGCGACATTGAGGCGCTGGCGCAGGCCGCCCGACAGCTCGCTGCCGAGCGTCTCGTACCACGGCTCCAGGTCGCCCGCCTGCGCCGCGGTGCGTGCGGTCTCACGGTGATCGCCGGGCAGGTCCAGCAGTCGCGCGAACAGCTCCAGGTTCTCGCGCACGGTCATCCGCGCGTAGGTCGCGCCGCCCTGGGGGACCCAGCCGACCTCGCGCGCGCGCGGCCCGGTGACCGTCCCGGCGGTCGCATCGAGCAGCCCGACGAGCACCTTCATGAGCGTGGTCTTGCCCGCACCGTTGGGTCCGAGCAGCGCGATGACCTCGCCGCGGTCGATGTCGAGGTCGACCCTGCGCAGCACGTCGCGCCGGCGGTAGCCTCGCTCGATGCCGCGAGCCTGGAGGAGGGGAGTCGTCATGCCTCGGGCTCCTGCACGTCATCCGCGGAGCGGGCACGGCGCCGCGCCAGCATCGCGCGGAGCCGGACGGTACCCCGCATCGGAGCAGCGGGCGTCGCAGCGCCGCTCGCGTCCTGCGGCGCCATGGCTGCCGACGGCATCCCTGCCGCACCGGCCGGCACCAATCCAGCAGCAGGGAGTGGTCCGGGCCACGAATCCAGCGCGATCCGTTCGCGGAAGAACAGCACGATCTCGCGCCCGACGGCGAGCAGCGGCAGCGCGAGCAGGATGCCGCCGATCCCCATCACCTGGGCCCCGGCGAGGATGCCGAAGATCACGAGCAGTGGGTGGACCGCGATCGCCGCGCCCATCAGCTTGGGGATGACGATGTGCCCCTCGATCTGGTGCAGCAGCACGAAGAAGAGCGCGACGGCGATCGCCGGGCCGACGCCGTCGAAGATCGCGGTCGCGATGGGCGGGATCGAACCGATCGCCGGCCCGATCGATGGCGCGAACTCGGTGACCGCGACGATGAGCCCGAACAGCACGGCGTAGTCGTCGGCCTGCTCCCAGATCCCCACGCGGCCGATGATGAACAGCCCGATCGTGGCGCTCAGGCCCATCACGACCGAGGCGAGGGTCTGGCCGACGGTGTAGCGCAATAGGGAGCGTTCCAGGCGCCCGAACAGCTGCTCCACGCCGCTGTCGGGGGGCAGCAGCGACGCGAACAGCCGGCTGATGCGGGGCGCGTCGAGCAGCATGTAGATCGTGATCACGATGATGAGCACGAGGTTGAACGCCGCCTCCGCGACGATCGTCACGAACTCGCGCCCGTAGTCGAGCGCCTCCCCGCTCAGCTCCGTGGACCGCTCCTCGAGCTGCTCGACGAAGCTGACGCCCTGGTCGCGCAGGTCGACCTCGACCCCGCGCTTGTCGAGGAAGGCCTGGATGTCGTCGATGCGCTCCACCGCCACGTTGCCGATCGCCGGGGCGTTGTCGCGCACCTCCACGGCCTGTTCGGCGAGCAGGTCGACGGCGACGACGGTGAGTACGGTGACGATTGCGGCGAAGGTGCCGAAGACCATGAGCACGCTCGGCAGGCGCGGGATGCCGCCGCGGTTGAGGCGGCGGACCACCGGCGCGAGCAGCAGCGAGATGAGGCCCGCGATCATGAACACGACGACCGCGTGGCTGGCCGCGCGCACGAACAGGTAGCCGAACAGCACGGCGAGCGGCAGACCCACGAGCTGGACCCACGGCGGCACCGTCAGGCGGGCCGGCCCCGCGGGCTCGGGCGGCGCCGGGGCCGCCAACGTCGCGTGGTCGTCGGTGTGTGGGTCGTCACTCACGCGCGCACCCTATCGCGCGCCCGCCCATGGCTGGCCGGGGAAGGCACGTCGAGGTGGCCGCCCGGGGGCCACGGTCGCCGCGGGACCGGCGCGGGGGCCCCGCGAGCCCCGTACCATGCACCTCGATGACGGATTCGAGGCATCTCCCGCGCGACCGCAGCGGCGGCTACCGCCCCGTGCGATCGCCGCTCATGTCGATGGGACCCTCGCTCGACGAGGAGCGACGACGCATGCGCACCGCGCGCGTGGTCGCTGTCACGAGCGTCGCGATCGTCGCTGGCATCGTCCTGCTCGTCTGGCTCGTGGGGCTGCTCGGCCGCGAGGTCGTCAGCAGCTCCGATGCGAGCGACGCGCTCGCCACCCCCAGCGCCGCCGCTGTCGAGGCCTCGGGCCCGCCCACGCCGCAGACGCTCGCCGAGGCGATCGTCGAACCCGGATCCGCCGGCCTGCGGCTGCAGCTGCCGATCCGCCGCCAGGCGGTCTCGGGGATCGCCTTCGGACCCCGCCGCGAGCGTGGCGTCCTCGAGCTGGAGCCCTCCGGCACGCGAGCCAACACCTCGTGGGTGCGCCGCACGACACAGCGCTTCCTGGCCACGACGCCGGCGAACGACCTGCGCTGGTACCGGCTCGAGGACGGGGCCCCGTCGATGGTCATCGTGGGCGCCCTGCCCGGCACCGAGGTCTACGCGCCCATCGACGGCACGGTCGAGGCGATAGGCGAGTACGTGATCGACGGCGTGGCCCGCGGCCAGGTCATCCAGCTGCAGCCGATCGGCGACGGCCAGACCCTCGTCGTGCTGCGCAACCTCGAGGTGGCGACGGACCTCATGGTCGGCACGAGCGTCACCCAGGGCGTGACGCGGCTCGGCAGCGTCCGCGACATGGAGGGCGCGCTCGAAGCGCCGCTCGCCGACTACACGCACGACTCCGGATCCGGCATCGACATGTACGTGCTGCGCACCGACGTCGCGGGTTCGTCCGTCGCCTGATTGGCCCGGGGCCGCCTGCGGGTAGCAGGCTGGGGTGTCCACCCCGCTGACCATCGTCGCGCTTCTGCTCCTCCTCGCCGTGCTCGTTGCGTGGGCGGTGGAGGTCCGTACGCCCCGTCGCGTGCGCTGGCGCGACGGACAGCTCGGCGGCGTCGCCGGCAGCAGCGCGACCGGGCTGGTGCTGCAGCACGACGACGGCCGCGTCGTGTGGGGGACGCTCGGCTACTCGATCTACCGCAGCGAGGACGGCGGCGACTTCGAGCGCGTCGCCCGGATCCGCCCACCCTGGGGTGAGCCGTGGGGCGGCTACCTGCGCACGCTGCGCCGCACGTTCGGCTACCAGGAGCTGGTCGAGGTGCTGCCGCTGCGCACCGATCCGGCACGCGTGATCGCGTTCGCCGGCGGCTGGATCCACGTGCTCGAGCTGGACTCGCGCGGTCGCCCGCGTGGGCGCGCGCGGCGCACGCACGAGCTGCGCTACTTCGGCCGGGGCAAGGGTCGCGGGCTGATGGCGTTCGGCGTGTGCGAGGACCTGCAGGGCCACCTGTACTTCGCCGAGTACGTGACCGAATCCGGCGACCGCCCCACAGGCATCTGGCGCAGCACCGATGCCGGCGAGACCTGGGCGCTGCGCTACGAGTTCCAGCCGACCGACATCCGCCACATCCACGTGATCCAGTGCGACCCGCACGACGGCGCGCTGTGGATCGGGACCGGCGACCGCGACGAGCACTGCTTCGTCGGCGTGTCGCGCGACGGCGGCGCATCGTTCGAGTGGGCCGGGCATGGGCGCCAGATCCATCGCACGTGCGCGTTCGCGTGCTTCGAGGACGCGGTCGTGTGGGGAATGGACGCGGACTTCGAGCAGAACCACGTGCTGCGCTGGGGCCGCGCGGATGGCGCGGTGACGACCCACGCGGAGCTGCCGGATGCCACCTACTACGCGTCCCGCATCGACGAGCGGCGGCTGCTGCTCGGCATCGCACAGGGCGTGGCGCAGGTGTGGGTCGCGACCAGCGATGGCGGGGCCGTCCGATGGATCGACGACCCGTCGCCGAAGACGCCGCCCAGGCGCGGACCGTCGCCCGGGATCCGCCTCGCGCGCGGGGACAACCACGACGGTGCCTTCATCCACGTGAACCCGCTGCGCACGACCGCGCATGAGGCCGCGATCTGGCGCATCCCGCGGACGGCCGTGCCGAGCCCGTGACCGATTCGGCCAGCATCGAGGCGGACGAGGCACGCGAGCTCGCGGCGACGACCGGTATCGCGCGCGACGCGGGGCTCGGCCTGCTCGGACGCGTCGTCGCCATGGGGTGCTCCGCCGTCACCGGCCTGCTCGTCGCCAACGCGCTCACCAAGGGCGAGTACGGCGCCTACGCGATCGTGGTCGGCATCAACGTCGTGCTCGTGATGGCGCTCGACCTGGGCCTCACCTCGGCGCTCGCGCGCTATGCGGCGCAGGGGAGGGCGACGACACGGCTCGTCTCTTCGGTCGCCCTGACCCGGCTGGCCGTCATCGCCGTCGCCGCGGGCGCAGTGCTGGCCACCGGGGAGCTCGACAGCGTGGCGGAATCACGGGTCGGCGAGCTGCTGCCGTGGCTCGCCCTGCTTGTGGTGACCCAGAGCACGATCTCGTTCCACTTCGGGATGCTCCCGTCGCTGCGGCGCATCCGCCTGCTGCTCGCGGTCACCGTGGCGCAGCCGGTGGCTGAGCTCGCGCTCGTGCTGCGTGCGCGTTCGGAGGGCGCGACGCCCGACGCGATGCTGCTCGCCACGATCCTCGCGGGTGCAGTCGTCGGGACGCTCGCGTGGCTGGCGCTGCTCGCGCCCGGTCGCGCGGCGTCGACTGACATCCCGGATGCGCCTCGTGCGGAGCAGGCGCACCTGCGCATGGTCGCCACGTATGGTCGCAGCATCTTCCTGGTCTCCCTGCTCATCGCCGTGTTCGGGCAGGTCGACCAGTTCGTGATCGGGCTCTTCCATCCGCTCGCGGAGGTCGCGCCGTACGCGCTCGCGATCAAGCTGCAGGCGCTCGTGGCGGCACCCGGCATCACCATCGCGGGCATCGTCGCACCGCGCATCGCCGGGGCGGGCTCCCGTGCGCTCGCCACGTACCGGCAGTGGCTCGCCTTCCTGCTCGTGGTCGACCTCGGTGCCGTGCTCGTGCTGTGCGCGCTCGCGCCCGAAGTGTTCGGCGCCATCGGCGACCAGTACGGCGGCGAGTGGGCGATCCTCGTCGCGATGGCGCCGTTCCTGCTGCTGTCGGCGACCGCTCCGCTGCCGTCGATTGCCCTCAACCAGGTCGGGCATGCCGGCGCACGATTGCGCATCGCGGCCACGGCCCTCGCCATCAACGTCGCGCTCGACCTGGCGCTCGTCCCCGGCCTCGGCGGGTACGGGGCGGCGATCGGCACCACCGTGGCCTACGCCTACTACTTCGAGCGACACCACCGCATCCTGGAGCGAGCGCTCATCGCCCCAGCTCCCGCTGATGCCCGATCGATCCGGCGCACGATCGTGGTCGGCGTCGTGGTCTCGCTCGCCGTCGCCGCCGTCGCGTTCGGGATCCGGCTCGCACTGGAGGCGGCGCTCGACGCGCCCTCGGACGTCCTGGTCGTCCTGGTGGCCGGCGGCGTCGCCGGGGCGCTGCACCTCGCATGGTCCGTCCGCATCGTGCGCACGCCCGTCGCGGCGCGGGGGCGCGCGACGATCGTCGGCAGGTGATCGTGATTTCGTGCCCTGGCGTCAAGAAATCGTGAGCACCCGTGACGATTCGCGCGACGGTCAGGGCGTCTCGATCGGGGGGAGCGGTGCGGCCACCGCGGGGGCAGCCGAGTAGGTGACGGCCGGCTCGGAGGCGTACGCAGGATCATCGATGCTGAGGTCCACCGCGAAGTACGTCGCGATGCACGCGGCGACGACCACGGCAACGACCTTGCACTCGGCGGGGGCGAGGCGGAAGCCCGCGACGATGCCGGCCACCGTGCCGATGGCGAGCAGGATGACCCCGGTGATCACGATCACGACGCCGGGCGAGCCGCCGAGCCACAGGGTGAGGAGCGCTGCCCAGGCGGCTGCGGCGAGGAGGATGGACCAGCCGATGGTGGCGCTGAGGACGAGGGCGAGGCGGCGAGCAGTCATTCGAGATCCTTTGTAAGCAAGTGGTTACTTACAAGATACCCGATGCGCCGATCGCGTCAAGCCCCGCTAGGCTCGCCCCATGCGAATCCTGATCGTCGGCGATGTCTTTGGTGAATCCGGTAGGCGCTGCGTCGAGCAGCTCGTGCCGAAGCTGCGGGCGGAGCGTGGCATCGACGCAGTCGTCGTCAACGGCGAGAACGCCGCGCGCGGGCTCGGCATCTTCGAGAAGCAGGCCAAGTCGATCCTGGCCGCCGGCGTCGACGCGATCACGCTCGGCAACCACTCCTTCCGCCAGCAGGAGATCGTCCCGCTGCTCGACGACCCGACGGCACCGCCGCTGCGCCCCGCGAACCTGCAGAACCGCTCCCCGGGCCGTGGGCTGTGCTTCGTGGAGGTGACCGACTCCGAGACGGGCACCACCGTCGAGGTCGCGGTCCTCAACCTCATGGGCTCGCTCTACTTGGACGTCGGCACGAGCGCCTTCGAGGTGGTCGACGAGCTGGTCGACAAGGCGCTCGCGCGCACGCCGATCCTCGTGGTCGACATGCATGCGGAGGCGACGAGCGAGAAGGTCGCGATGGGCATCCACCTCGCGGGCCGTGCCACCGTCGTCGTCGGGACCCACACGCACGTGCAGACCTCCGATGCCCGCGTGCTCAAGGGCGGGACGGGCTACATCACCGACCTCGGGATGAGCGGACCGCACGAGGACACCGTCATCGGCGTGCGCGCGGACATCATCCTCAAGCGATTCCTGACCGGGGTCGGCGAACGCTTCGCGCCCGGCACCGAAGGTGTCCAGCTCGAGGGCGTGATCGTGGAGCTGGATTCGGCTACCGGGCGAGCTCGCGCGATCGAGGCGATCCGGGTGCCGTTCTCCGGCTGAGCTGCTCGGCGATCGCTGCCGCCTGGCTGCGGATCTCGGGGATGGCGAGCGTCTCCCACAGCTCTCCGCGGCGAAGCCAGCCGAGCGTGAAGATCGAGCTGTTGACGGCGCCCTGAGCGTCGAGGACACGACCATCGTCGGCCGTGCGGATGCCGAGCAGGTGTGGATCCGCGGCGACGACGCCGTCGGCCAGCAGCTGTCGCAGGAGCGGCTCGTTGCAGCGCGTGACGTCGACGGTGGGTCCGGTGCAGCTCACGACGCGCGCGAAGGATCGCTCGGCCTCGCCGACCCGCGCATGGATGCCGTCGTCCTCGGCGCGGATGTCAGTGACGCCGCCGCGAACGACCTCGAGTCGCCCGGATGCGACGAGTTCGTCGAGCCGCGCGCCGACCTCGGGCGCCGCGCGATTGCGTCGCGCCTCCCAGTCGCGTCTGCGCTCGCGCAGGAAGCGGCCCTGCTCCGCGACGCCGAGCGTGCGCCAGAGCCCCTGCGTCCGCGGCCGGAGCCCATCGACGACGTCGCGCCAGTCGAATCCCGCCTCACGGCACGAGGCGACGTGCGCTTCCCATGCCGCGACGAGCTCGTCGAGCGTGGTGAGACCACCGGGGAAATCCGTGCTCGGCGCAGGTTCCCGGAGCGGTCCTGGCAGGTGCGCGAAGGGCAGGCGCCCGTTGCGCGATGCCAGCACGAGCCGGGTGGTGGGCGACGCGGCGGCGAGCGACAGGGCCGCATCCACGGCGGTGAGCCCCGTGCCCACGATCAGCACGGAGCCGGCGTCGAGCGACGGGTCGGGCTCCAGCGCGCCATGCGCCCATGGGGAGGCGAAGGCGCGTGGATCGTGCGGCAGGTCGATGGCAGGCGGGGCTGCGACGTTGCCGAGGGCGAGCACGACGGCGTCGTAGTCGCGCGGGCCGGGATCGTGCTCGGCGCACAGCTCGACGCCCGACGCCGTCGGTCGGATCGTCAGCACCGGCTCGCTGCTCGTCGTCAGCTGGGCCGCCATGGCCGCGGCCCGCCGCTCGGCGAAGAGCTCGCGCAGGTACTGGCCATAGACGCGCCGCTGGGCGAAGGTCTCCGGGAGCGCTGGGTGCCCGTTGCGCTCGAGCCACGCCATCAGGTGGGTCGGCGATTCGGGGTCGGCGCTCAGCTTGCCCGCAGGGACGTTGACCAGGTGGTGCGGGTCAGGCGTGGAGTACGCGAGACCGGGACCGATGTCGCCGCGACGCTCGTACAGGTCGATCGCGAGCGGGGCGTCGCGTCGCAGCAGCTCGCCCGCCACGATCGAGCCGGCGGCGCCGCCACCGACGATCGCGACGCGCAGCTGTGGCTCGGTGGGGGCTGGCGCGGACACGACGCGAGCATATCCCGCTGACATCGGCGATCCGCGTTCGATTCCGCAACGCGGAACTCGAACGGCGATCGACGACCGAGACGCCGACGCCGATCGCTCCGGAAGGCAGTCGCGGAGCGATCGGGTCGACGTCGGTCGGCATGCATGCCGAGAAGCGGGGTCCGTCAGTCGATGCCGCACGGTGCGGGTGCGGGTGCGGGATGCGACATCGGGCTGCTCAGAAGGGACCTGTTGCGCCGGCACGTGTGACCGTGCCGCGCGGGCTGTGTCTGCCAGGTCCGGACCCCGTTCACGGGCGCCAGGGGCGAAGATGCGGCTCGGGGGCGGGTGCGATCGCGCCCCGTGCCGCGGTGCCCCTCAGCAGGCGCCCGCCAGCTCCACCGGCAGTGCGTCCCCGAGCCCGAGGTGGGGCTCGAAAGCGTCCTTCATCGCGGGCAGCGTGTGCCGTCCCTCGAGGCGCGCGACCTCGCGCAGGTCGTCGAGCAGCAGGAGCGAGGGAGCCTCGGTGACGCCGAAGCGCTGGGCGAGGTCCTGTCGGTCCGAGTACTCGACCTTCGCGACCTTGAGCAGGTCGCGATGGGTCCGCATGAAGTGGTCGACGATGCTGTCCATGCGGCGCGAGTGGCCACAGGTGCTGGACTGGAAAAAGACCAGGATCTTGGACATGGACGACTCCTTCTCAGGGCACGGAACGGACGTGACGGCCTCGCGGACCTCCCCAGGTGCGAGTGTGGCGACCGGTGGGCTCCCGGTGCCGCCGCCATGTCAGTAGTGTGCCCGCACCGACTGGGTTGCAAACCCGTACCGGCGAAATTCGGCCGGGGATAATCGGGTGCTTCCGCCGCGAATCCGTCGCAGGATCGTCGGCACCCGTGGCTACTCCCCGGCCTGGGCATCCTCGGCGTGGCGCTCGAGTGCGTCCGCGATGAGTGCCGAGGCGAGCGTCTCCAGCTGGACGCCGGCGGCGTCGCATGCCACGGGGACGAGGCTGGTCTCGGTCAGTCCGGGTGAGGGCGCGACCTCGAGCACCCACGGCTCGCCGCGTGAGTCGACGATCAGGTCGACCCGTCCGTATCCGGCGATGTCGAGTGCCTCGAACGCGGCGAGGCTGATCTCGGCGACGCGCTCCAGGACACCGTCGTCGAAGCCTTCCGGCGGACACGTGAACTCGGTCTCGCCGTGTCCGTAGCGGCTCTCGTAGTCGAACCAGTCCGCATGGCGCGGGACGATCTCCACGGGCGGCAGCACCCGCGGCGAGCCGGCTGGCTGACCAGCCTCGATGATCGTGACGCTCAGCTCGCGCCCGCTCACGTGACGCTCCACCAGCACGTGGGTGTCGTAGCTCATCGCACTGATGAGCGCGCGCGGCAGCGAGGCCGCGTCATCCACGAAGCGGGTCCCGAGGGATGACCCCGCGCGGGTCGGCTTGACCACCACCGGGTAGCCGAGCTCCTCGGCCTCGTCGCGCACGTCGCCAGCGCCGAACTGCTCGATCGCGTGCTCGCTGAAGGTGATGAAGGGCGGGGTAGGCACGCCCGCAGCGAGCAGCAGTCGCTTGGCTCGCGCCTTGTCGAATGCAGCGCCGCACGGCCCCGCCGGGGTCCCCGTGTAGGGCAGCCCCGCGCGCTCGCACGCCAGCTGGATCGTGTCGTCCTCGCCGCCGCGCCCGTGCAGCGCGATGAAGGCGACGTCGAACCCCTGACCGTGCAGCTGTGCATCGACATCGTCCTGGACATCGACCAGCACGGGCTCGTGCTCGCCCGCCGCCAGCAGCGCATGCTCCACCCGCGCGCCCGAGCGCAGGCTCACCGCGCGCTCGTGCGAGCGCCCGCCACACAGGACCGCCACGCGCTTCATGAGGGGTTCCCTTCTTCGAGCCCGAGCGAGCGGGCGAGGTCGAGCACCTCGGAGATCGCGGCGCCGATGCGCGCGATGCCCTCGCGGATGCGATCCGGCGGCATCGCCGAGAAGTTGAGGCGCATGGAGCTGGTCCCGGTCCCGTCCAGGAAGGCGCCCGCCCCCGGGACGAATGCGACGTCCTTCTCGAGCGCGCGCGCCAGCAGGTCGGTCGTGTCGACCACGCTCGGGAGCGTCGCCCACAGGAACAGCCCGCCCTGGGGCACGGTGAATTCCACGCTCGGCGGGAAGTGCTCCTCGATCGCCTCGACCATGGCGTCGCGGCGTTCGCGGTAGATGTCGCTCAGGCGGGCGACCCACGCCTTCCAGTCGTCACCGCCGCCCTCGGTGAAGAACCGCGTCACCAGCAGCTGCATGAACGGGCTCGAGCACAGGTCGGCGGCCTGCTTCATCAGGTTGATGCGCGCGAGGATCGGTCGCGGCGCCTCGATCCAGCCGACGCGCACGCCCGGGGAGAAGATCTTGGAGAACGTGCCGAGGTAGGCGACGCGGTCGTGCTCGTCGAGCGACCGCAGCGTCGGCAGCGGCTCGCCCTCGTAGCGCAGCAGCGAGTAGGGGTTGTCCTCGAGCACGAGCAGGTTGCGCTCGTGGGCGAGCTCCACGAGCCGCTCGCGACGGGCCAGCGACGTGGTGCAGCCGCCCGGGTTCTGGAAGGTGGGGATCGTGTAGAGGTACTTGGCGCGCAGGCCCTCGCGCGCGAGGTCGTCGAGCATCGCCTCGACGCGCTCGGGGTCGAGGCCGTCGGCGTCGAGCGGCACGTGGCGCACGTCGGCCTGGACGGCGTTGAAGCACGGCACCACGCCCGGGTAGGTCGGGCCCTCGGCGATCACCACGTCGCCCGGGTCCACGAACGTGCGCGCGAACAGGTCGAGCACCTGCTGGCCGCCGGTCGTGACGATGATGTTCGCGGGGTCGGGGTCCATGCCCTCGTGGCGCATGACTTCGCAGATCACGTCGACCACGGGGCGGATGCCCTCCGTCGGCCCGTACTGCAGGGCGGCGGCGCCGTCGTCGCGGGAGATGCGCGAGACCAGCTCGGCGAGCACCTCGCGGTCGAAGGCGCCGGTGTCGGGGAGCCCGCCCGCGAGCGAGATCACCTCGGGGCGCTGCGTGATCGCCATGAGGTCGCGCATGACGCTCGACCGCATGCCGAACACCCGGCGGGCATAGCGATCCTCATACGGGTCGAGGGTGGTCCGGCGCATCTGGCGCCAGCCTACCCACCAGCCGGGGCGACCGCCTGTGCCACGTGCGCTGCCGGCAGCGTGACCACGAACACCGAGCCCGAGCCCGGCGTCGAGCGCAGGTCGATGCGGCCCGCCATGCGGCGCACGAGCTCACGGACGATGAACAGGCCGAGGCCGGTGCCACCGACACCGTGCGCCATGTCGGCGTCCACGCGGTAGAACTTGTCGAAGACGCGGCGCTGCTCGGCCGGTGGGATGCCGATGCCCTGGTCCTCGACCTCGAAGGTGACGGAGCCGGTCGCGTCGATCATCCGCAACGTGACCGCGCCGCCTTCGGGGGAGTACTTGAGCGCGTTCTCGACCAGGTTCTCGAGCACCTGCTGCAGCTGCGCGCGATCAGCCGACACGAGCGGCACGTCCTCGTCGAGCTCGAGCAGCACCTCGCGTTCCTGCCCCGAACGCGCGAGCGCCGCGTCGACCACGTCCTGCGCGACCTCCGCGCCGTTCACCGGGACCGCCCGTAGCTCGAGCTGACCGGAATCGAGGCGGCTGGCGGTGAGCACCGAGTTGACGATCTCCGCCAGCTGGTTGCTCTGCTGGCTGATCACGTCGAGCAGCTGGTCGTGGATCTCCTGGGACAGCTCGATGTCATCGCGCGTGAGGGTCATCGCTGCGCCGTGGATCGAAGCCAGCGGGGTTCGCAGCTCATGGGAGACCGTCGCCACGAAGTCGCTCTTCATGCGCTCGACGGCACGCTCCTCGGTGAGGTCGCGGAAGGCGTACGCGACGCCGCGCGCGAAGCCGACCGCCGAGACCGACAACCACACGTCACGCCCGTCCGCGCGGCTGAGCGGTACGGTCGTCACCGTGGAGCGGCCGGTGTCGTTCTCGCCGACGTTGATCGGCACCCGCTGGGCGAGGGATTCCCACGTCGGCAGCACGTCCGTCACCGGACGGCCGATGACGTCATCGGGATCGACCCCGGTGATGAGCGCGGCGGCGGGGTTCCAGAGCCGGACGATGTCGGAGCGATCGACGAGCACGACACCATCGGCGATCGCGTCGAGCACTTCCGAGGCCTGTGCGCGCTCCTGCGCCCGCCGGAACTGCCGTTCACTGTCGAGCGCCGAGGCCACGCGCGTTGCGAGCGAGCGTGCGAACACGCGCTCGGGCTCGCCGAGGAACCGGCCGTCCCCGCTGACAGCGACGGCGATCGCGCCGATCCGTTCGCCACGGACGACGAGCGGCACGCAGAGGGCAACAGCCGGCGTGGTGGGCGAATCCGAGTCGATCTCGCCGCCGTCGGCCGCGACCAGCACGCGGTGGACGCTGCCGTCGTGGAGCACCCGCGTGACCGGCGAGTCGGCACCGTCGGTCGCGAGCAGCTTCGAGAGGCCCTCGGCCTGCTCCGGTTCGACCGCGCCGTCGACCGCGAGCGCGCGTCTGTGAACGATCCCCTTGTCGTCGAGCACGTCGATCGAGCACCAGTCGACCATCTCGTCGACCGCCATGCCGGCCACCGTGGGCAGTGCGACGTCGATGTCCGCGGAGTTCACGAGCACCGCACCGACCTCCGACAGCGCGCGCTGGCTGCCGGTGATGCGCCGCGCCGTGTCGATCTCGGTCGCGGTGCCGACCCAGCCGACGCAGACGCCTGCATCGTCGAAGCGTGGAACGCAGCGGATCATGTGCCAGAGCCATGCGCCGTCGTGACGCCGCATGCGAACCTGCAGTTCAAGGCGGCCGTTGGGGACCGCCTCGGGTGCCGCGATCGCGTCCACCCACGCCCGCTGGGTCATCGCCCGGTCGGTGGGGTGCACCATGGCCCACTCGGGGCTGTCAGTCTTGGCCACCGACTCGAAGCGCACGCCGCCCGTGTAGATCTCCCAGCTCGGGCTGCGGTAGTCGATCGTGCCATCCGCGGCCAGCGCGAACACCATCGCGGGCATCGCTTCGGCGAGGTCGCGGTAGCGGCGCTCGTTCTGGGCCTGGACCTCCTGCAGCTCGCGCGCCGCGTCGCGCGCCGCCGCTTCGCGCAGCAGCTCGGCCTGACGCTCGACCTCGAGACGGTTGGCGTGCAGCTCGGCGAAGGCGGCCACCTTGGAACGCAGCACGAGCGGCTCGACGGGCTTCTCGATGAAGTCGACGGCGCCGGCCTTGTAGCCGGAGAGCGCCTGCTCGCGGTCGTTGGCCATCGCGGTCAGGAAGATGATGGGCACGTGGCGGGTGCGCTCGCGCTGTTTCACGAACGCCGCCGTCTCGAAGCCGTCCATGCCCGGCATGCGCACGTCGAGCACGATCACGGCCACATCCTGCTCCAGCAGGATCCGCAGGGCCTCATCGCCCGAATGGGCGGGGATCACGCGCACGTCAAGCTCCTCGAGGATCAGCTCGATCACGCGCACGTTCGCGGGGTGGTCGTCGACCACGAGCACCGCGGT